>NZ_CDSBKL010000072.1:0-14514 GCF_977115555.1 Aquiflexum sp. | reverse complement strand
GAACCAAACCTGTCGGTTGTCGATCTCCAGTTCTAATCCTTCGAGGGTATTCGATATGATTTTCGCTTTGAAGTCAGCTGGAAATTTCAGACCGAAAGTGTAGCCTTTACCTTTAAAGTTTTGAAGCATGACCATGCCACGCTTGTCATCGGCATTGACCAAAGCAAAGGCATCTTTAGGCAATTCATCAAACAGCTTTTTCTTGGCTTTGATGTATTCGTCAAAAGAACCATGGTAATCCAAATGGTCATGGGTGATGTTGGTAAACAAGGCTCCGGCTAATGTCAGACCTGCTGTCCTTTCTTGCACAATTGCGTGGGAACTCGCTTCCATAAAGCAATGCGTACAGCCGGTATCCACCATTTGGCGGAGAAGTTTCTGAATGCTCAAGGCATCAGGAGTAGTATGTGTGGAAGGGATTGTCAGTTCATTGATTTTGTTTTCCACGGTGGAAAGCAAACCTGTCTGATACCCCATTTCCATAAATAACTGATAGAGAAGCGTGACGGTAGTGGTTTTCCCATTGGTACCTGTTACCGCCACGAGCTTCAACTTTTCAGATGGATTTTCATAATAATTGGATGCCATGATTCCCAATGCTTTGGAGGAATTGACTACCTGTACATAGGTGACATTTCCTTGGAGCTTTTCAGGCATAGTTTCACAAACTATGGCTACGGCTCCTTTTTCTATGGCTGTTTCGATAAATGCATGACCGTCAACCTGTGTGCCTGAAATTGCAACAAATACAGTTCCCTGCAGTACTTTACGGCTATCAAAGACAATATCGCCAACCTCCACTTCCATGTTTCCAATGGTAGAAGTCAGGGAGACTTTGTACAATATGTCTTTCAATACTTTCATTTATCCCAATACTAAATTGATTACATAAGCATTATTTACCGGAGTGCCGGGGTTGATGGATTGGCCTCTTACCCTTCCCTTACCCTGATAGACTACCCGTATTCCTTTGTTTTCCAACACATATAAAGCATCCCTCAAGGACATCCCCGTTACATCAGGCACTGTCGGTGAATCTGTTTTATTTGCCTTCCAGATTACGGCTTTGTTGACAGGGGTAGATTTGACCCATTCCTCTTCAATATCACCTGATACATGGTTGGAGATTCCAAACTTGTTGCAGATCATCTGCAGCTCTTCCATATTGCCGGCCTGAATCAAAGGAAAAGGTCCGGAATTGGAAGTCAGGTAGATTTTCTCCGATTTTTTATCGTTCAATCCAAGATCCTGCGCATAGATTTTATCAGCAATTTCTTTGAATACCGGTGCTGAGACATCTCCTCCATATGCCGCAAAACCTTTCGGACTGTCGATGACCACAATGGCGGAGTATTTAGGATTATCTGCAGGAAAGTAACCTGCAAAAGAAGTGTAGTACTTTTGCGTATAGCGCCCACCGATCAACTTTTGGGCGGTACCTGTTTTGCCTGCTATCTTGTATTCCTCTGTGTAGACATTTTTGGCCGTGCCGTTTTGGACGACTCCTTCAAGCAAAATTTTCAATTGGTCTATAGTCTTGGAGGAGGCAATGCTCCTTCGGACAACTTCGGTTTCGTATTCCTCCTCCACCTGATTTCCCCTTACTACTGCCTGTACAATCATCGGCTTGACCATTTTACCATCGTTTGCTACTGCATTGTATAGCATAAGTGTATGCAAAGGCGTCAATTTGGCTTCATAGCCGATTGACATCCAAGGCAATGTGGTTCCATACCAATTTTTCTCTCCCGGTTTTTTGAAGTAGGGAACACCTTCACCTTTCAATTGAAAATCTATGGGTTTATCTAAACCTGCCTTTTCAATATAAGAGACAAACTTGCTTGGGTTATGGCCAAAATTGTCTTCCACCAGCCTTGAAATGGCGACATTGGAAGATTTCTCAAAAGCTTCTTTGATGGTTATTTTTCCATATCCGCCTTCTTTGGAATCATTCATATTCCTGTCGTAGAATTTGAAAGTCCCTTTGCCGGTATCAATGGTATCTTTAAGGTTGATTTTGCCTTCTTCAAGCAAAGCGAGCATGGAAAGCAACTTGAATGTGGATCCTGGTTCGGTCAATCCTTGGTCCCCGATTGCAAAATTGTAGTTCTCTCCATATCCAAATCCATCCTTATTTTTTTGAAGATTGATCAGGGCTTTGATTTTGCCGGTAGCCACTTCCATCACTATGACACATCCAAATTCGGCATCTTTGTTTGTGAGTTGTCTCAAAAGTGCAGATTCTGCAACGTCCTGGATATTGACATCCAAGGTTGTCAGGATATCATATCCGTCGTCGGGCTTGATGTCTTCCGCATCAAAAACAGGCTTCCATGAACCGCCCGCTATCCTTTGAAAAAGGGCCTTACCATTTTTTCCTTCCAAAAAGTTATTGAAGCTGTATTCTATCCCGGCCCCGTTTTTATCTTCATTGACAAATCCCACTGTCCTGCTTGCCAAATTATTGAAGGGTCTGTATCTCTTTTCAACTTTCTCGAAGATCACGCCTCCGCCGGAGCGTCCATTCCTGAAAATTGGCCATTTGGCCATTTTCTGCATGTCCTGATAACCTATCTGGGTGCGGTTGAGGATGACATAGCGCTTCTTTTCTGAGCGGGCATCTTTGATCATCCTTTTATAAGAAGTTGCGGATTTGTCTTTAAAATGGGCAGACAGAAAAAAGGATAAAGAATCAATTCCTTTTGAAAACACCTCTTCCTTGGCCACCATAGGATCGATGACTACCCTGTAAAAAGGCAGGCTCGTCGCTAACAAGCTTCCGTCCGCGGCATATATATTTCCCCTTGTGGCGCTTACCTGCCTGTATTGGAAATTGAGTGTCTCAGATTTTGCCTGCCATTTTTCACCCTCCATAAACTGCAAATGGACAATCCTGTAGAAGATTGCCCCGGCAAACAAAGCCACCAAAATGAAGGCTATCCTTACACGCAGTACTATGGAACGTTTGATATTCACTAGTCAACAATGATTTTAATCGGTGGTTCTTCTATTTCTACTATGCCCAAAGGCGCAATTTTCTTTGCAACTTCGGATTGTTTGCTGCTCAGCATAAATTCTGCTTCGAGTGTGGTGACATCTGCCCTGACGTCTTCTACTTCCTGCTGCAGTTTTTCAATCTTGCGGATCATGTTGTCAGCCCGGTGGTTGCTCCATATGTAAATCAGCGCCAGAAAAGCTGCAAAGAAGAATGGAGGTGCAAAATGGACAGGGACACCCTCTCCGAGAATACCTGTCACATTGAGCTTTTCCTCAATCATGGTAAAGATGTTTTTACCATTCCCCTTTGGAGAAGCACCTTGCTGGATTTTCTTCTTGAAAGTATTTTGGCTCATCTTATTTCTTTTCAGCTATTCTCAATTTGGCACTGCGTGCCCTGTTGTTTCTTTGTATTTCTTCATCATCTGCGATGAGAGCTTTTCTAAGTACCGGTTCCAAAGGCCTGATCAGGTTGCCATAGAAGTCCTTTTCTACCTCACCCTGGAATTTTCCTTTGATGATAAAGTTCTTGACCAACCTGTCTTCCAATGAATGGTAGCTCATCACCACCAATCTTCCCCCGGGCTTCAATGCCTCCACCGTCTGTTTCAGCATGTCTTCCAAAGCCCCCATCTCATCATTGACTTCAATCCTCAATGCCTGAAATACCTGGGCGAAATATTTGAACTCTTTGCCTCGCGGCGCATATTTCTGGAGCAAAGCCTTGAAATCTGCTGTTGTTTCAAATGGCGCTGCCGCTCTTTGGGAGACGACCGCCTGAGCTAGCGTCTTGGCATTTTTGATTTCACCATAAATGCCGAAAATCTTATGAAGCTTTCCTTCTTCGTAAGTATTCAGGACATCCTTTGCCGAAATGTCCATGCCGCTACTCATCCTCATGTCAAGTTCCCCCTCAAAACGCGTCGAAAAACCCCTTTTAGGTTCGTCGATCTGATGGGAAGAAATCCCCAAATCAGCAAGAATGCCATCTACCTGATTTACCCCGTACAATCGGAGGTATTTTCTGAAATCTCTGAAATTGGCCTGAATGAATGTAAAGCGGTCATCTTTTGGAATATTCGCTTCAGCATCCACATCCTGATCAAATCCATACAAATGCCCTTTTTCAAGATGCTTGAGTATTTCTTTCGAATGTCCGCCGCCACCAAAAGTCAGGTCTATATAAATCCCATTGGGATTAATAGCCAAGCCTTCAATGCAGGGGCCAAGCATCACGGGAATATGATAAGGAAGAGCTGTCATGGTCAGGAAAGGTATTGATCCATCAAGTCTGACAGTTCATCCTGATCTTTTATAGAATTTTGCTCGTATTTTTCAGGATTCCAGATTTCGATAAATGAGCCATAGCCCAAGACAGTGGCATCTTTATCAATGCCTGCCTTTTGGAGAAAAGTTTTGGGGATCAAAAAACGACCTGCGCTATCCAGCTCCACTTCAGTCATGCTTTCAAAAAATCCTCTCTTGATCCTTCTTTGGATGGGATCGCGGTCTGAAAGCGCATTGATCTGATGTAATAGTTTTTTAAACTCTACTTGGGTGTACAACGCAAGACATCCATCGTCTCCATGTCGTAAAATGAGGGCATCACCGTTAGAGTCAGGTATTGCCGCCTTCATTTTGGCAGGCAATGCCAGACGTCCTTTCGGATCCACCTTGCATTCATACAAACCGTTGAACATTCCCATGGGCTTATCTTGGATTTACTACAAAGACAAAAGTAAGAAAAGCAATCACACAATCCACCACTTTCCCCCACTTTTCTCCACTTTTTCTTAAAACTATTTAAAAGTTTGATTTATTACAATAAATCTTAAAAAAAATAGCCCTTTTTTTATTTGGCACTCAATGACTTGAGGTAAATCAGTCAATTAAAAAAACATCAAAAACAATTCAAAAATGAGGTTTTTGATTAAAATGAAATGAAAAATAATCAAGATCAAAAACACTTTTCCCATGTTGGGAGAAAAGTGGGGGAATTTCCCAAAGGCTTTGGTAATTCAGGAGAAATTTCACGAAACAAAAGTCAATTATTACGAAATGAACCTTTTGGTAAAAAAAAATCTTTACCACACAAAACCAGTAGGTTAATAGATTTTGATTTTATTTGCAACGCAAAACACCACAACTCACAATGAAGCTCCTTTCTGTTTTTACCCTTTCGATTTCGGCTCTGTTTCTCTTTTCATGTGGAAACAAAAAAACTGAAGATCCGAATCTCAAAGGTATATGGCATGCTGAACTCGATCTTGGGGGAGACCTCCTTCCCTTTGAAATAGGATTTATTCAAAACGGTGAAAAATGGACAATGGAAGCCTACCACGGGGAAGAGGTTTTGACTTTTGATGAGGTGATTGTCACAGGCGATTCCATCAAGGTTACAATGGGTACTTTTGATTCAGAGATTCGGGCAAAAATCATGGACAACGGGCTCATAGAAGGTGTATTTACAAAAAACTATGCTGTTGATTATTTTGTCCCTTTCAATGCCGAAAAGACTGAAAAATCCAGGTTTGAAGTGACCGAAAAACCCACTGCTGATTTTTCAGGAAAGTGGAAAACTGAATTTGTGGAAGAGGATGGAGATGTCTATCCCGCAGTTGGAATCTTTACCCAAAAGAGAGATAAAATCACCGGGACTTTCCTTACCAAACTGGGGGATTATCGGTACCTAGAAGGCAATGTTTCGGGCAATTCTTTTTACCTCAGTACTTTCGATGGGAATCATTTATTCCTGTTTTTGGGTGAGCTCCGGGAAGACGGTTCTGTCAGTGGCAGATTCCGCAGCGGTCCCAAAGTGAAGGAGGCTTTCAAAGCTGTCCGTGATGAGAGTTTTGAGCTTCCTGATGCCTATTCCCTCAACTACCTGAAAGAAGGTTACGATACTTTTTCATTCAAATTCCCTGACATCAATGGCAAATCAGTATCAATTGAGGATGAGCAGTTTAGAAACAAAGTGGTTTTGGTTCAGATTTTTGGAACATGGTGCCCAAACTGTGTGGATGAGACAAAATTTTTGGCACCTTGGTATGATAAAAACAAAAACCGTGGTATTGAAATCATAGGCTTGGCATTCGAAAACAAGCCTGAATTTGAGTATGCAAGCGGAAGGGTAAAAAAGACCATTGACAAGCTGAATGCAAATTATACATTCCTGATCGCCGGAGTCAGTGACAAGGAGAAAGCCTCAGAAGCTTTGCCCGCGCTAAATGAGGTTTTGGCGTTTCCGACTTTGATTTATATTGACAAAAAAGGAAAAGTCAGAAAGATCCATACTGGATTTACCGGACCCGGAACGGGAGATTATTATGACAGGTGGGTGGCAGAACACGAAGCGCTTGTGAGAGAGTTGGTGGAGGAATAGTTTGCAGTCTCGGTAGGCAGTCTGTAGTCGCAGTCGTGATGATCAGTTTGCAGTCGCATAGGTCATTGATCATGTCGTAATCTTCAAGATCAATTTATTTTTTACGTTCTATCGTGTAGCGTACCAAACCTTCTAGGGATCTTTTGTATTCAGAATCCGGAAAATCTGCTAAAAGTTGAAGCGCCTCTTCGAAATACCTGTTCATGGCTTCATTGGCATAGGCCAAGCCTCCGGATTTCTTTACAAATGCAATGACTTCGTTGACAGATTTCTTGTCCTCATTTTTATTGCGGACTAGGTAGATGATTTTCCTTTTGTCCAGCCAAGATGCATTATTGAGTGCATAGATAAGGGGAAGTGTCATCTTTTTTTCTTTGATGTCAATGCCCAAAGGTTTGCCGATCTCATCTTCTCCGTAGTCAAATAGGTCGTCTTTGATCTGGAAAGCCATTCCGATTTTTTCACCAAAAGTCCGCATCTTATCGATCAATTCAGTATCTGCCCCTGAAGTAGAGGCTCCGACTGCACAACAGGAAGCTATCAGACTGGCCGTTTTTTGACGGATTATAGTGTAATAGACCTCTTCAGTAATGTCGAGTTTCCGGGATTTGGCCATTTGAAGGAGTTCACCTTCAGACATTTCCCTCACGGCATTAGAGACGATTTTGAGCAAGTCAAAATCACCGTTGTCCACACTGAGTAAAAGTCCCCTAGAGAGTAAGTAATCACCCACAAGGACAGCGATCTTGTTTTTCCAGAGTGCATTGATCGAAAAAAATCCGCGGCGGTAATTGGAATCATCCACGACGTCGTCATGCACTAGCGTCGCAGTATGTAATAATTCAATCAAAGCGGCTCCTCTATAGGTGGATTCAGAAATTCCCCCACACATACCTGCCGTCAGAAAAACAAACATAGGTCGCATCTGCTTGCCCTTACGTCTGACGATATAATTGGTAATGTGATCGAGAAGTTTGACTTTACTTTTCATAAAGTCACGGAATTTGATTTCAAATTCCTCCATCTCGATGGCTATAGGTGCTTGAATCTGTTTGAGGTCAGGCTTCATAAAACAATAATGCTGCAATAATACAATGGATTCTTAGCAGCACAAAACCCATTATGAAATATTACCTAACAAACTCCCGGAAGTTAAAAACGTTTTCTTTAACCTTATCTTTTTCTTTATCCCTACTAAAACGGATTGCAAACCCTATAGTCTGCGTGTATCAACGTGGTGATTTTTGTTATCTTTGCTGTTAATCTTAAAAAGAAAATCACTTGGCTGATTCCTATATCAAACACAAATACGAACCAATCCTCCCCAAAAAGGATGAGTGGCCGGTGGTCAAACTCAGCAAAAACAGGAAGGATTTTATCAGGAAAGTGGCTGATGCCAGCAAGAAATCCGTCCTTGAAATCACTTCCGAAAACATGGATTTGCTCAGAGAGGAGTTGGAAACAACCCTCTACCGTGAAAAGCTGAGGATGAAGCAAAATCCTTGGGCCGTAGACCCGGATGATGAGAAGGAATTTTGGGGAAAGGTAAAGCACAGCCTTGTCCAACTCAGTGCTGAAGGCAGCCTGACCAAGACCCAAAAGAAGAAAAAATACCTTGAAATCCTCGATGACATTACCATGAGGTATTCAGAGGAAATTGCAAGTAACTTTATCCACACCCATTACAAAGTCACCCGAAGGATAGTCACTTTTGGGTTTTCAAGATTGCTTAATGCCGCAAGAGTAAAGGGATTCAAGTCTATATTCAGCAACCAATTTAGTCTTCAGGACAAAATCCAGATCGTAGGCGAGACAGATCAGATCCGTGAACTTGCCTCAAAGGGAACGATCGTGATGGTCCCTACCCATTTTTCCAACCTCGACAGCATTTTGATAGGTTGGATCATTTCCGTTTTGGGATTGCCTCCATTCATCTATGGAGCAGGCCTTAACCTGTTCAATATCAGCATCTTTGCTTATTTTATGAATGCTCTCGGTGCTTACAAAGTGGACAGGAGAAAGAAAAACCTTATCTACCTAGAAACATTGAAGACCTATTCTTCAGAAGCTCTGCAGTTTGGGGTTCACAGTCTTTTCTTTCCGGGGGGTACAAGGTCCCGAAGCGGGATGATAGAGAAAAAACTCAAACTCGGTTTACTGAGTACGGCTGTCGAAGCCCAAAGGTCAAATTTCGAAAGGGGCGTAAATGATGTCAGCGGAAAGATTTTCATCGTCCCTGTGACGATCAATTACCACTTTGTTCTCGAAGCGCCAAGTCTGATTCAGGAACACCTTGCCATGACAGGACAAGAGCGCTATTATAAAGAATCAGACGAGTTTTCCACTTCCTATAAAATCTCCAAATTTCTTGTCAAATTCTTTACCAAAGGTTCAGATATCTCAGTGTCAATTGGGAAAGCTTTGGATGTATTGGGTAATTACGTAGACAATGATGGTAACAGCGTTGACCGAAACGGAAGGAAAATCGATACCAAAGATTATTTCCTTTACAATGGAAAAGTAACTGTAGATGCACAAAGGGAAGAAGAATATACCTACCATTTGGGAAAGCGGATAGTAGAGGAATTTCATAAAATCAACCGCGTTTTCAGTTCACATTTGGTGGCATTTACTGCTTTTCAGATGATCAAGAGGGAAAATAAGAAAATGGATCTGTATAATCTCTTAAGACTTCCTGAAGAGGATGTGGTGCTTATTTACCAAGAATTTAAAGAAGAATGTCAAAAAGTACTGGACAAAATCCTTGAACTCGAAGCAGCGTCAAAAGTACAGATTGCTCCCCACATGAAAACGGATATTGACAGCATTATTGATCATGGATTGGCCAATGTCGGCATGTACCATGCCAAGAGACCTTTGGTCAAAAACAGCATGGGCAACATAGAAACCCAGGATTTGAGCCTTTTATATTATTACCATAACAGACTTGACGGATATGGCCTCGAAAAACTCTTCTAAAGAAAAATCGGTCGGAGTCGTAGGCATGGGCAGCTTTGGAACTGCCATTGCCAATATACTTGCTGAGAAAAGCAAAGTAATTGCCTTTGTCAGAAGGTCTGAAGTGGTGGATGAAATCAACCAAAATCATACCGTGGACGGGGCAGAACTCAACCCGGAAATCTTTGCAACCCAGGATGCAGAGTACTTGTGCAAATCATGCAATACTATTTTTTTTATGGTTCCTTCTTCGGCCTTTCAGGAAGTGATCCGCTCTTTTTCGCCTTTTTTATATCCTTACCATCTGATCATCCATGGCACCAAAGGTCTGTGCCTGAACTTGCCCAAGGGGAAGTCAATCGAGGAAATGGAAAAAATCAACAGAGAAAATATCCTGACCATGAGCGAGGTCATCATGAAGGAAACTGTTGTCGTCCGGGTGGGATGCCTTGCAGGACCAAATCTAGCTAGAGAACTTTATCTCGGTCAGCCTGGGGCTACGGTTGTAGCGAGCAAATACAATGAAGTAATTTTGGAAGGACAGCGTTTGCTCCGGACAGATAAATTTCAGGTTTATGGCAATTCCGATATTGTTGGGGTTGAGCTAAGTGGCGTCTTGAAAAACATTATTGCCATTGCGGCCGGGGCCTTGGCAGGATTGGGATTGGGAGAAAATGCCAAAGGACTGCTGATCTCAAGAGGAATGGTTGAGCTTGTCTACCTGGGAAATGCCTTGGGAGGAAGTTTGAAATCATTTATCGGACTGGCCGGAATAGGCGATCTTGTCACTACCTGTAATTCTACTTTGTCAAGAAACTATACTGTCGGATACAGATTGGCTAAAGGAGAAAAACTCGACGATATCCTGAATTCGATGGAAGAAGTAGCAGAAGGTGTCAACACCATCAAACTCATGAAAGCCTTTGTAGAAGGTACAGGGATGAGAGCCCCCATAACAGAAAATCTATATAAGGTGCTCTTTGAAGACCTCAAGATTGAAGAGGCCTTGCAATACCTGATGAAATACCCATTTAGCGTAGATGTTGATTTTTTGTAGAATTTGGTTATTGTTTAAATGGTTATTTGATTAATTGTTTATTTGCTTATTTGTGGTGCTGGATCAGGAGGGAATTAGGAATGTAAACAATCAAAAAATATAAATTTGGCAAATTCACCCAATACACTCAAACGCGGAATACAAAGATGGGACTTGGTTTTCTTGATCATCAACTCAGTGATCGGAGCCGGGATATTTGCGCTGCCAGCCAAAGTTTTTGCTTTATCCGGAACCTATTCCATTTTGGCATTTGTGGCCTGTGCTTTGGTAATGGCCGTTTTGATATTGGTATTTGCAGAAGTCAGTTCCCGTTTTGAACAGACAGGAGGTCCATACCTTTATGTACATACAGCCTTCGGACCAATTCCCGCATTTATAATTGGTTGGCTGCTGATGCTGACGAGGCTGTTCAGCTACGCTACACTGATCAATCTGATGGTGCTATACCTTTCATTTTTCTCCGACACATTCAACCAACCCGAGGTAAGAGTCACCATTATAATCTTCATCACGTCGTTGATCACTTATTTCAATTGGATTGGAGTAAAAAATACTGCCAAAGTCAGTAATGTCCTGACAGTTGCAAAACTCTTTCCTTTGGCCGTGTTTATCATTGTGGGTCTATTTTATATTGATTTTGATCTGATGAAAGGTCAGCCTGTCCCCACTTTGCAGGATTTTTCAGCCTCTACTTTATTATTGGTATTTGCATTCGGAGGTTTTGAGGCCGGCTTGGTCAATAGCGGTGAGATCGTCAATCCCCGCAAAAACCTACCTTTTGGATTATTGACCGCCGCAGCAGTCATTGCCGGTTTTTATATCCTCATTCAGATAGTTTCCATAGGAACACTTCCTGATTTGGCCACTTCCGAGAAGCCACTTGCAGATGCTGCCACCGTATTTATGGGATGGTATGGGGGCCTTTTTATTACAGTCGGAGCTGTGATTTCCATTTTGGGAACGCTGAACGTGCAGATATTGAGCGGATCAAGACTCCCTTTTGCACTTAGTGTAGAAAACCAACTTCCAAAGTTTTTTGGAAAAATCCATCCACGATTTGCTACTCCTTATGTTTCCATTCTATTCTTCTCTGCCTTGGTTGCCTTTGTAGCCATTGTATGGGGATTTATGAGCTCATTGGCAGTATCTGTAATTTCCAGGTTGATATTGTATGCTTTGGTATGTGCATCATTGATCAAACTCCGAAAAACCAATCCCGAGGGAGATTTCTTCAAAATCCCATATGGCAATTACCTTGCTTTGGCCGGGATAGGCGCTACACTTTGGTTACTGTCAGGAACCAAATCAGAGGAAATTTGGGATACATTTCTTTGGACCTCCTTGGGTTTATTGATATTTGGAATTCACTCCTTTTCTAAAAAATTTTCAAAAAAATAAGGAATTATCCATACTAATACTGCTTGATTTAATTCTAGTTTTAAGATATTTGTTTTTAAACCATAAATAATCACTGATTATGAAAAAACTCTACACAACTCTTTTTTTACTCTCATTTGTAGTTTTTGCATCATTTGCGCAAACAAAAACGGTAACAAAAGAAAGCAAACCCTATTTCACCTCAGGGGGTGAGTGGATTTTCTCTACAGGAACCCTTGAAAACAACAATAATGTCATGCGATTTTCACCTGTAATCAACCTCCAAAATCTTTTGAATTTTGATCAAAGCGAGACCTTTGGCTGGTTCACAGGGGTAAACATCCGGAACGTTGGATTTATCTTTGACGAATCTACATCGGTCAGGAAAAAAGTAAGGAATTACAATCTGGGTATTCCTTTGGGTATCAAATTGGGTCACATGAATGACCGGTTTTTCTTTGCAGGTTATGAACTTGAGATTGCTATGAATTACCGCGAGCGGACTTTTGTAGACGAGAAGAGGACAGAAAGATTCAGCGTATGGTTTAGCGACCGTGTCAATACTGTGCAGCACGCCTTATTTATCGGCTATACCCTTCCTAAAGGGACAAGCATCAAAGCGAAATATTACCTGACTTCTTTCTTCAACCAGAATTTTACTGCGTCTGATGGCAATGGCGGTACATTCCAACCATATGCAGGTTTGGATGCCAACATCTTCTACGTTTCTCTGAATTTTGCTTTGTTCAAAAAATGGGAGTTGGTGGATTTTGAGGATTGATATTTTCTCTCTGCGTACAAAAAAAAGCCCTGTAAGGATTAATTCTGACAGGGCTTTTTCGGTTTTATACAGGATGAATTTGATTTCTATCTCTGTGGAATCAGCTTGACCATAAGGCCTGTAGCTTCCGTCACTGCATAAATATAGCCATCAGGACTTTCAGATACCTGCCTTACACGTCCGATATCTTTCAACAATGTCTCTTGACCAACATATTTGGTTCCATCCAATTCAACCCTGGCAATCTGCATCCCTGCAAGCCCTCCTACCAATATGTTTCCTTTCCACTCAGGATACCTGTCTGAAGTCACGATGGCAATACCGCAGGTTGCAATAGACGGCACCCAATAGGTAACCGGCTGCTCCATGCCCTCTTTCTCGGTCAATTCAGTCAGAATGGTCCCGTCATAATCGATCCCGTAAGTGATCACCGGCCAACCGTAGTTTTTGCCTTTTTCGATCAGGTTCAATTCATCGCCTCCTTTTGGTCCATGTTCTACCGCCCAAATGCGGTTGTTGGCTTTGTCATAAATCATGCCTTGTGGGTTTCTGTTGCCATAAGTCCAAATCGAAGGAGAAGCACCCGGAGTATTGACAAATGGATTGTCTTCCGGAATCCTGCCATCATCATAGATCCTGTGGATTTTGCCATGGTCATTGTCCAATTCCTGCGCATTTGCAGGTCTGGAACCTTTGTCTCCATTGGAGAAAAACAGGTATCCGTCATTGTCAAATATGATCCTTGAGCCAAAGTGTCTTCCGCCTTCCCATTCCGGTCCGCAGACAAAGACCTCTTCCAATCCTTCGAGGGCATTGCCGTTCAGCTTGGCCCTGGCGATTACCAATACCTCACCTTTGTCTTGCTTCTTGGCATAAGACATATAAATCCAACCGTTTTCTGCATATTTTGGGTGAACGGCGATATCCAATAGACCCGCCTGATTAACGTCACTAATCGCAGGAACGCCTGTCAATTTCTCACCGGTGAATTTGTCATCTTTGAAAACCAGGATTTCACCTTTCTTTTCAGTCACCAACATTCTTCCATCAGGAAGCCATGTCATGCCCCAGGGATTTTCAAATTCAGTGAAAAGAGTATCCACTTGAAAAGTCAGCTTTTCCGATACAACCGCATAGGGACTTGGCTCAACTTTTTCTTCAAGTTGTGTATTATTGGAACAGGAAGAAAAACCTAAAATAAGGCTTCCTCCCAAAACAAAAGATAAGTTCTTCAGTGTTTTCATTTTTTGGTAAATAGATTTTTCCAAAATTAAGCAATTAAACAGGAAAATGTTTTTCCGATTTGATAAACGGCCTCCATTGAAGGGATTTGGGTTTTCAAAACCAAATCCGGGTATTTATATTTAAAAAAACAATAAGAAATGAGCAATCAGATTTGGATCATGACTTCGGCATTTGACCAATTGGATTTGGATCAAACTATCGCCAAAGCAAAGGAAATCGGTGTACAGGGATTGGATGTATGCGTTTTCAGAAAAGACGGGACAAGGGATGATTTTGTGGCAACCCACATGGATTATGAAAACTTTGATTCCGATGCTGCCGCAAAAATGATCGACAAGTTCAATGCTGCAAAGCTTCGGCTTTCCATTGGGGCATTTGAAAACCTGATCGGTGGAGACCCGCTTCACAAAGTCAAAAACCAAAATCACCTACTGAAACTCATCCGAATGGCTTACCTGATGGGCGGAGATGAGAATGATGTCAAGGTAGGCACGTTTGTGGGATACAACCATGATTTGGGCATTCAGGAAAACGGTTTCGAGAAAAATCTGGAAGAATACCAAAAGATTTTCACTCCTATCATCCGATATGCCGAAGACCTTGGCGTGACGGTTTTGTATGAAAACTGCCCGATGGAAGGTTGGCGCTCGTCGGGATACTCCACGACATACAATAACCTGCCTGGAGTCTTGGCTGCTAGGAAAATCATGTACGACC
>NZ_CDSBKL010000071.1:0-14560 GCF_977115555.1 Aquiflexum sp. | reverse complement strand
CAGAATATTAGGATTAGGCGGAGCCCAAATGTCATTGGGAGGGGATATATCCAATATCCATACAAACCCGGCAGGTCTGGGTTTTTTCAGAAGATCTGAATTTAGCTTTTCCCCTTCTTTTGGGACTTGGAATACGGAATCCAATTATTTGGGTCAAATCCAGGATGACCGGACAGGGAATTTTTCCCTTCCTAACCTGAGTTTGGTAATCAGCAATCCAAAACAAGGTGCTCTGAACACCAGTGCATTTAAAGGAGGATCGTTTGGGATTAGTTTTAACAGAATGAATCATTTTAACAGTCAATTCGGTTTTTTTTCTGATGTCGAAGGTGATGTTTCCATTATTGACTATTTTCTCCAACAAGCCGATGGAATCCCAGAAAGTCAGATCGAAAATTTTGGACTTACGGGTTTGGCTTATCAGACTTTCCTTATAAACCCTATTACTGAAGATCCAGACGGAAATCCAATTAATAATCCAACCCAATATGATTCTTTTGTCCTTGGTTTTCCTTTTCAAAACGAGACGGTTACCTCTAGCGGCAGAATTAGCCAAACTTCAATTTCTTATGGTGCCAACTTCCTAAACAAGTTCTTTATAGGTGCAGGATTAGGTTTGTCATCTGTGATTTATAACTCAAGAAAAAATTATAGGGAAGTCTTCTTTGATGAACCATTATTGAACTCCACTATTGATGAAAGACTTTCAATTAGTGGATTTGGAGCCAACATCAACCTTGGAGTAATATTCAAACCTATTGACCAGTTAAACCTCGGGATCAATTTCCAATCCCCAACTTGGTATAACTTCAATGAAGAGTATGAAGCGAGAATGGTCAACAATTTTGACAACTTCTTTTTTGAGCCAGAAAACATTACACTTGGAAGAGAAGAGGCATCGACACCCATTACTATTGGTAATTATAACCTGAACACCCCTCTGAGATTAAGCGGAGGCACCACCATCTTTTTGGGGAAAAACGGATTTATCACAGCCGATATTGACTATCTGGATTATAGCAAAAGCAGAATTAATTCCAGAGATTTTAATCCAGGAGCTGATAATCAACAAATTCGGTCATTGTATGGCCAAACTTTAAATTATAGAGTCGGTGCAGAATTCAGATTTGATATTTGGAGAGTTAGAGGCGGGTATGGTTTTTACGGAGATCCTTTTGTCAACAGCGATTTTGATAGAAAAACACAGCAGTATTCAGGAGGATTTGGGGTGAGGTTAAAAACCATGTATGCTGATTTCGCATTATCCTCGACTAATTTCAGACAACTCTATAACTCTTTTCCTGTAGAAGAAGGTGGATTCAACATCGGACCATTTACAGAAATCCGAAACAATATCACTACAGGAACTCTGACATTCGGGTTCAATTTCTAAAAAATCCCATCAAGGCAGACATTAAATGTTCAGTGGAAATATCTTCTCCACTGAGCATTATTTTTGACTTCAAATAAAATGATTCACGTTGCAATAGAAGATTCTTTAATTTTAAAGTGATTTCCCCTTCATCCAATCCCACAAACATGGGTCTTTTCCCGGATTGGTCTCTAAGTAATCTTTCCTTGATTTCTTCCAAAGAAACATCGAGATAAACTGAAACTCCTTTTTGATTGATAATTTCCATATTATCGTTGAAACAGGGGGTTCCTCCACCTGTTGATAAAACAAATCCTTCGGCATAGTTCAAGACCTTTTCTAGGTAAAAAGTCTCCAATTCTCTGAATTTCCCTTCTCCTTCTGCAATAAAAATGTCTCTAATTTTTTTACCTGTCTCCCTCTCAATCAATTGGTCCAAATCTATAAATATAAAATTGAGTTCTTTGGCAATTTGCCTACCAAAAGTGGATTTTCCAGAACCGGGCATTCCAACCAATGCAATTTTTAATGGGGATTTCATTGAGCAAAAAGAATTTTTACATCCTCAGGGCTAGGGGTATTCCTATAATGGTATTTCTTAAGGACCACACCATCACGAAGGAGCATGATTCCGGGATTGGACCGCATGATAGTTTTGATAACAGTGGCATCACCCTGATAGCCCTCAATACCCCAATTCCTGGAAGATATCAAAGTTTCAATTTCATCCACTGAAGAAGCTGCCACAAGAATAGGAGAAATTCCACTTCCCTTAAGTCCTTGTACCATTTGATCAATTTCATCGAGATAGCCGGTGTTCATTTTCCCCATAAATGTCACAAAAATCACCGCTTTATTCCCTGTCAAAATACCTTGGGTAAAATCTCCTTCTTCATTCCAAACAGCAAAATCGGAAATTTTTGGAAGGGCATCCTCGTTGACAAGGACCATATCCACAAATTCATAGGATTCATCTGTTGGATATTGGTCGAGCACGACTTCCTGCCCATCCTTTTTCATAATGTAATTGTATTGTAAAGGAGCTGAAGGCTGCATTGCTGTATTGATGTCAACA
Source organism: Aquiflexum sp. (assembly GCF_977115555.1). Taxonomy (NCBI): domain Bacteria; kingdom Pseudomonadati; phylum Bacteroidota; class Cytophagia; order Cytophagales; family Cyclobacteriaceae; genus Aquiflexum; species Aquiflexum sp. The sequence continues at coordinate 12,113 of NZ_CDSBKL010000071.1, read as the reverse complement.
CCCTCTTTATAAGCCCTGAAATCAATAAATGGTAAGTTTCGGATTGCTGTAATTGCCAATACTAATGAAATGGCTAAACTGCCTCGAACTGTCCATTTGGCCCATGAATGGCCATCGTTAGAAAGGTCTTTTTTGAAAAGGAAAAGAATTCCGATCAAAATCAATAAAATCACATCTTTTGTAAATGACTCCCAAGGTGTCAATTTGATTGCATCACCAAAGCATCCACAGTCAGTCACTTTATTGAAATACGCGGAATAAAATGTCAAGAAAGTGAAAAACAAAATCATAATTCCTAAGGCCCAAACTGTAAGTCTCAGCCTTACTCCTAAGATCAACATGACTCCCAAAACGACTTCGGCAACTACCAAAAACACGGCAATTGGAAGTGCATAGTCTTTGAAGAGGTAAAAGAATGAAGCTATATCATTTGAAAACACATCAAAATATTCTTCCAATTTGATAGCAGTACCAACAGGGTCATTTACCTTGATGAGTCCTGAAAAAATGAACAGGCCTCCAACCAAAAACCTGATAATGTACAGCATGGTTTGCTTAAACATGATAATTCAATTTAATTAAACAGAAAACAGCATAGTTAATCATATCCTGGTAATTGGCTTCAATTCCCTCCGAAACCAAAGTCATTCCTTGATTATCTTCGATTTGCTTGACCCGATAAAGTTTCATCAAAATAATATCTGTCATCGAAGCGATTCTCATATCTCTCCAAGCTTCCCCATAATCATGATTCTTGTTTTCCAACAAACTTCTTGTCGCCTCTGACCAATTGTCATACAAGGGTTCAAGTTCTTCATAAGGAATCTCTAATCTTGGATCATTTTGATAGGAAATCTGAATCAAGGCGATGATACAATAATTGATAATACCAACAAACTCATCCACTATCGGATCGTTTACTTTCTGATTGCCTTTTTCCTGAATCGATCTGATTCTTTGAGCTTTGATAAAAATCTGATCAGTGATAGAAGGAAGTCTGAGGATTCGCCAAGCTGTCCCGTAATCTAGGGTTTTGTTCTTAAAGAGTTCTTTACAATGGGCGATAACTTGATTATATTCGCTGACAGTTTGCGTTTTCAATGTATTTCCTATTTTAATGATTTCTGATCTACCACCAACTTCCGCCTCCGAAGATATATTATTTCCCACAAAAATAACATTCTGCTCCAAAGGAAAGCTATTGGTTTTGGATAGACCATGGATAATGGGAATCTTAAACCTTACTCCGGATTCTTTTTTTGAAAAAAGTAGGGTGCTTACCTCCAAAGAAGGTTTTTTGAGCGTAGCGGAAAAAATGATTTCAGAGGGTGCGGACATTTTGGATATTGGAGGGTATTCAAGCAGACCAATGGCTGAGGATATTTCAGTTGAAGAAGAATTGAAAAGAACCATTTCCACTATTGAAAAAATAAAAAGGGAATTTCCTGAAATCTTGATATCAATTGATACTTTCAGATCAAAAGTTGCTGCAGAAGCAGTGGATGCAGGGGCAGATGTTGTCAATGATATTTCTGCTGGAGAACTTGATTCATCAATGATAGAGCAAGTCGGAAAGCTAAATGTCCCTTACATTGTCATGCATATGCGGGGAAATACAAGGACAGTGCAGCATCAAACAGGGTATCAGGAAATTTTAATAGAAATAATGCATTATTTTTCTAAAAAACTGAACCTATGCAGGAAAGCTGGCATTAAAGATGTATTGATTGATCCTGGATTTGGATTTTCTAAAACTTTGGACCAAAATTATTGGATTCTCAAAAATTTGGCTTATTTTAAAACAATTCAAGCTCCTATCTTGGTCGGGATCTCTCGGAAATCAATGATTTACAAAAAATTGGGAATCACGGTGGAGGAAGCTTTGAACGGTACAACAGCTCTCCATATGGCCGCACTCATTAGCGGAGCAAACATTTTGAGAGTACATGACGTGAAAGAGGCAAAAGAAACAATAAAACTATATAAAGAAATTTACCATTGACATTACTTTTCAAAATAGGATTTTTAGAAATATCCATCGTGAATATCATCGATATCACTTTGGTGAGTATCCTTATTTACCAGGTTTACAAACTATTGAGAGGCAGTGTGGCCATCAAAATATTCCTTGGATTCTTATCCATATATTTAATCTACCTCATGGTAAGCGCTCTGAGGATGGAACTGCTTTCGATAATCTTGGGTCAGTTTATGGGAGTGGGTGTCATTGCAGCGATAATCATCTTTGCTCCCGAGATCAGAAAATTCCTTCTGATAATTGGAAGGTCCTCCTTTTTATCTAATGAAAATTTCTTTCAGGAATTGCTTTTTTGGAAAAAGAGGGAAAGCAATGCATTCAATATTAATCCAATTATTGAAGCCTCAAAAAGTCTCTCAGGTACCAATACAGGAGCATTGATGGTATTGTCAAGTAATACCGAACTGAAATTTTACGCAGAAAGCGGTGATATTTTGGATGCCCAAATTTCAAAGCGTTTGCTGATCTCAATTTTTAATAAATACAGCCCCCTGCATGATGGGGCAGTTATCATATATAATGGGAAAGTTAAAGCCGCAAGATGCATTCTTCCTGTAACAGAACGCGATGTACCGGCACAGTTTGGTCTAAGGCACCGTGCAGGAATAGGAATGTCAGAAGCAACAGATACCCTGATTTTAATCATTTCAGAAGAAACGGGTCAGGTTTCCCTGGCCAAAAATGGAAAAATCCTTCACAACCTTTCTTTTCAGGAGTTACGTGAATTGATCAATGACTACCTTTCGGGCGTAGCCATCGATGAAAAATTTGAGTCAATATCAGTTTTTGAAAGGACTAAACTCAAAAAAGTTACTCCGACTAGTGCATAAAAAAAGGTCCGAAACTGAAGTTTCGGACCTTTTTTTACACTTCAAAGCAAAACTATTACTATATTTTTTTTACGTTAATAGCATTAAGGCCTTTTTTACCGTCCTTTACATCATAGGTTACTTTGTCATTTTGGGCTACTTTGTCCACCAAACCTGTGGCGTGGACAAAAACATCATTTTGAGACTCGTCATCAACGATAAATCCGAATCCTTTGGCATCGTTGTAGAATTTTACTGTTCCGGTAAGCATGATAAATATTAAGATTTTGTGGTTAAATGTCCTTTAAATGTAAATATACTAGTTGACAAAACAAAAATTTATTTTGCTAAATTGCCCTTATGAAAAAGCTTGTAATTATCAGGCATGCCAAATCTTCTTGGGATGACCCCTTTCTCAGCGACCATAGCAGACCCCTTGCGGAGAGAGGTATTAAGGATGCACCTAAGATGGCAAAGAGATTGAAGAAAGAAAAAATCTACCCTGACGCCATCATCTCCTCAGATGCGGAAAGGGCAAAAGCTACAGCAATCATAACTGCAGAAAACCTTGATTTTTCTCCAAAAAAGATTGATTTCATCAAAAACTTATACCACGGATCTGTATCACAAATATTATCTGAAATCAAAAAAACAGATGATGAAGTGAAGACATTATTTCTTATTGGACACAATCCGGGATTGAATGACACAATCTGGAAACTTGGAGGGGAAATTGATAATCTCCCAACAGCCGGGCAATTTGGTTTTAAATTTGATGTCAAAAGTTGGGAGGAAATAAATGCGAAAAATGCAAAAGTATGGTTTTTCGATTACCCAAAAAAAAATTAAACTTCTGATTAAGGTGACTTCTGAAAAGGCCTTAAAAGTTTCTTACATCTAAAATCACCCCCTCAAATTTTTCTTCATTTTCGATCAGGTATATTATTTTTTCTGCGACAAATTCGGGATTCATCAATTTCCTGTTTTCTTTAAGACCAATAAATTTTGACAAGGAGGAAAAATTATCCGGGGATGCACGTCTAATTTCTTGTTGCATTTCGGTATCGACCACACCTGGGGCAACAGCAAAAAACCTGATGCCGTTTTGGTCAATATCTGATTCATTCTGTGCTGTTTGGGTCAGCATATTCAGGGCAGCTTTTGAAGCCGAATAACCTGACCAGCCGTCTATTGCTTTGGTGGCAGCACCAGAACTAATATTTACCACTACTTTCTTCGCATCCTTCAAAGAGGAGAACTTTTTTACAAAAGCATTCATCAAAAGAAAAGGGGCGATGATATTGACCTCAAAAATTTTGCTGATACTCCGGCTTGACAATTTGCCCAAATGTGCTATTTCTCCGATCCAACCTGCGTTATTGATCAAAACCACTCTTTTAAAATCCCCCTCAGGAAAAATCTCATCCAATCTGTTTTGCAGCCCTTCCAAATCCGTCAAATCAAATGCAATATGTCTGTAATTAGGATGACTGAACTCTGACAGTGTTCTCGCAATTCCGATAATCCTGTTATGGTTTTCTAGCAACAACTGTCTGACCAAAGCCATGCCTATTCCCTTACTTGCGCCTGTGATGATAAAAAGTGATGTTGCTGACATGTCTCTAATATAAGGCATTTTCAAAAAAGCCCAATAAAAAACTCCAAGCCTCAAAGCTGTGTTGCGCTGAAGTCTGGAGTTTGAAATACGGTTTATCTAAATTCCAATTATAAAATATACTGTGAAAGGTCCCTGTTTTTAACAAGAGAAGTAAGCCTTTCCTGTACCATTTCCTGAGTGATCATGATTTTTGAATTGGCCTCAATGGTATCAGGAACTTCAAATAGGAAATCATTAAGCAAGTGACTCATCACAGTGTGTAGCCTTCTTGCACCAATATTTTCGACTTCTTCATTGATTTGAAAAGCCAATTTGGCTATCTCGCGGATGGATTCATCATTAAAGTCCAAATAGACTTCTTCAGTCTCAAACAAAGCCTGATATTGCTTGGTCAATGCATTCTTAGGCTCTTTCAATATCCTGTAGAAATCATCCTCTGTAAGGCTGTTTAATTCTACTCTTATTGGAAATCTTCCCTGCAATTCCGGAATCAAATCCGATGGTTTTGCCACATGGAATGCTCCCGCCGCAATGAATAAAACGTGGTCAGTATTGATGACACCATATTTGGTATTCACGGCACTCCCTTCTACTATGGGAAGCAAATCACGTTGAACACCTTCTCTGCTTACATCAGGTCCGGAGCCACCTTTCCCACTTTTTGAAGCGATTTTGTCTATTTCATCTATGAATATGATGCCATTGTTTTCAGCCAATCGAAGTGCCTCTTCTTTGACCTCATCAAAATCCACCAATTTGGAGGTTTCATCTTCCATCAAAATCTTACGTGCTTCGGCAATGGTTACCTTCCTTTTTTTGGTTTTTTTCGGCATCATGCCGCTGATCATGTCCTGAATTCCAGCCATGCTCGCATCATCCATCATACCGTTTCCTATCATACCAATACCGACAGGTGGACTTTGTTTGACATTGATTTCAACCTTCCGATCTTCTAATTCTCCGTTTTTCAATTTTTCTCTAAACCGGTCACGGGTTCTTTCATTCAACTCATCGTCAGGTGCTTGTTCGGGGTTAAAATCTATGGAAATAGAAGTAGAAGGACGGACAAAACCTGCAGTTTTAACCGGTGGAATGAGGATATCAAGGATGGCTTCATCTACCGCTTCTGCTGCTTTACCTTTGACTTCCTCGTTTTTCTTTTCCCTTACCAAATGAACGGATTGTTCTACAAGGTCTCGGACCATACTTTCTACATCCCTGCCTACATAGCCGACCTCAGTAAACTTAGATGCCTCTACTTTAGTAAAAGGTGCATTCGCGATTTTCGCCAACCTTCTCGCAATCTCGGTTTTTCCCACACCTGTAGATCCTATCAATAAGATGTTGTTGGGGACAATATCCTTTTGGATATCTCCTTTTACATTCATTCTTCTGATCCTATTACGAAGGGCAATAGCAACATTTCTTTTGGCATCATGCTGACCAATGATATATTTATCAAGTTCCGCGACAATTTGTTTTGGGGTCAAATCACTAAATTCATTTCTCATTTCGTTGACGATAAAACGTTCTCCATTTATTTATAAGGGGAAAATCTCTGAAAATATTGAACCCCATGTACTTTGTATATAATAGATTTATGACTTTTCTTTTGATGCACTGTCATGAAACAGATCTACAAAAAAGCATTTGGAAAATTTCCACCCTAATGCTTTAGCTTACATTCCTGTCAGGCCATTTGTCTACTATTTTCGGATTCTTTTGGAAAAGAAAAAACTATTGGATCTTCCACTTTGGATTTCATCAAGGCGATTTCAAGCACTTCCTCCACCTTATCTACAAAGTGAAATTCCACCCCTTTAATATACTCCTTGTCGATTTCTTCAATGTCTCTTCGATTATTTTTACAAAGGATGATTTCCTTGATTCCTGCTCTTTTAGCAGCAAGAATTTTTTCTTTGATTCCTCCTACAGGCATTACTTTGCCACGTAGGGTAATCTCTCCGGTCATGGCGACTTTGGATTTGACTTTCCTCTGGGTAAATATGGAAGCCATCGCCGTCAGCATAGTGATCCCGGCAGATGGGCCGTCTTTGGGAACTGCTCCTGCAGGCACGTGGATATGAAGATCATAATAGTCAAACAGCCTATCATCTATTCCTAATTTATCCGCCTTGGATTTTAGATAAGAAAGGGCAGTCATGGCTGATTCTTTCATCACCTCTCCCAATTGGCCTGAAAGCGTCAACTTCCCTTTCCCTTTACTCAAAGATGTCTCTACGAAAAGAATTTCTCCACCTACGGATGTCCAAGCCAGACCGGTTACAACACCGGCAACGCTGTTATCCTGATACATTTCCTTATCAAAAATCTCCCCTCCCAAAATTTTTCTAACCATATTGGGAGTGATTTTTTTATCATATTCCTCTTCCATGGCGATGGATTTTGCAAGGTTTCTGACCACTTTTCCAATCGCTCTTTCAAGATTTCTTACTCCGGATTCTCTGGTATAGTCTTCGATGATTTTTGCGATCGCTGCCCTGTCAAATGCGATATCCTTTGCCTTGAGCCCATGTTCCTGTCTTTGTTTTGGAATGAGGTGCTTTTTGGCAATTTCTATTTTCTCTTCAAGGGTATATCCGGTCACCTCTATGATCTCCATCCTATCCCTTAAAGCTGGCTGTATAGTATCCAGGGAATTGGCAGTAGCAATAAACAGTACTTTAGAAAGGTCATACTCCACTTCCAAATAATTATCTACGAAAGTGCTGTTTTGCTCAGGGTCCAATACTTCCAAAAATGCAGATGAAGGGTCGCCCCTAAAATCAGAACTCAATTTGTCAATCTCATCCAATACATAAACTGGATTTGAGTATTTGACTTTCTTCATGTTTTGGATAATCTTTCCGGGCATAGCCCCTACGTAAGTTTTTCGATGTCCACGGATTTCTGCTTCATCATGAAGTCCGCCTAATGACATCCTGATATATTTCCTGCCTAGTGCCGTTGCGATCGATTTACCCAAGGAGGTTTTACCAACCCCCGGAGGTCCATAAAGGCATAAAATTGGTCCTTTTAGGTCCTTTTTCAATTTCAAAACCGCAAGGTATTCAATGATTCTGTCTTTGACCTTTTCGATGCCGTGATGGTCTTTGTCCAAAATAGCCTTGGCTCTTTTCAGGTCAAAGTTATCTTCTGTGGTTTCATTCCAAGGCAGCTCAACCAACGTCTCAGCATAGTTCAATGCGATGGGGTATTCTGCTGCAGAAGGATTGATCCTAAGGATTTTATCCAGTTCCTTTTCAAAATGTTTGGCAACTTCCTTTGGCCATTTCTTCAAAAGACCTTTGGCACGAAGTTCTTCTACCTCCTTTTCGGGTCCCTCTTCTCCCAATTCCGTCTGGAGAACTTTCATCTGCTGACGGAGGAAGTAATCCCGCTGTTGTTGGTCTATGTCTGTATGGACTTTCTTTTGGATCTCGCTCTTGAGTTCGAGCATCTGTATGTCCTTCATCATAAATTCCAACAAGAGCGTAGCCCTTTCTACACCATCATTGATTTCCAAAAGTTTTTGCTTGGCTTCTACCGGAGCATTGATATTGGAAGAAAGAAAATGGGTAAGAAAAGCGGTATTGTCTATATTGTCAAGAGCCACCTGGGCTTCTCGAGGAATCTCAGGATTCAGTTGCAAAATCTTGGCCGCAGAATCCTTCAGGGATTCTTCCAAGGCCTTTATTTTTTTGCTGTTTTTTGGAAAATTCTCTTCCAAGTATTCCACTTTGGCCATAAAGTATGGGTCCTCAGTGACAGTTTCGGTGATTCGGAACCTTTTTTTACCTTGGATGATGATGGTGGTATTGCCATCAGGAAGAATGATCATTTTGATGATCTTGGCCAAAGTACCTACATGGTAAATATCGTCCCAAGATGGGTCGTCATTTTGGGCATTGATCTGCGCACAAACCCCAATGAGTTTGTCTCCTTTTTGGGCTTTTTTGACAAGTTTGATAGAACGCTGCCTTCCGACTGTAATCGGTATGACAACCCCGGGAAACAATACCGTATTGCGGACAGAAAGAATCGGGATATCAGTAGAGAAATTCTCAGGATGCTGTAGACTTTCGTCTTCATCGTCAGCGATCAGTTGTATCAAATCGCCTTCGCCGGCATAATCACCTGTTATCATCGATTGATATAATTGGTTTTCAAAATTCTTCATAAAGGACAATATGACAGACAAGCTGTCAAGTAAATAATAAAATAAAGAAGAACCCTCAATTTAAGAAGGTTCTTCAAATAAAGTCAATGAATATGCCAAGGATATTATAAGTACAAATTGGCAGGTTAATATTTGAAATAGGCAGGATCAAGTTCTACAACCACTCTTTCGAAGTTAGATGTTGAATAAATCTTTCCATTGATTCCCATTACTTGCATAGGGCTAAACCATAAATTTGAACTTACCTCACCTATGTTCTTGACAGTAGATTCTGTATATGTATCTAAATTTATTTTAATCACTTGGGCTGGGGTAAATAGAAAAGCCTCATTCCCAATTATCGGGATTATTTCAGATTCAACCGGACTTTGATTCGAAAAATTAACTATGGTGGTCCAAGTTTCCTGAAGCTGATCAAACTCTTGTAACGCGATAACATTATCCTCTCTATTTTCGACTCCGATTTGATAGAGCTTTCCCTTATACCAAAAAGATTTGAGTCTTAATGAGTAATCTTTTATCCCTGTTTGGCTGGCTAACTTTTCCCAAGATTTTGTAGAGAACTCATACCTCCACCTTTCATTCACTTCAACATAACCTTCAGCTGGAGTAATTTTAAAACCTCCTTCATAGTACAAATACCTATCAGTTGAATAAACGCTTAGCGGTTGAATAACATCTGAGGGTATTTTAGGAAGTTTGGATAAAGAATTATTGGCAGGATCAAATTCAAACATTTCCGGACTTGACTGAAAAAGAAAAACATTGTCCGCATGTCCACCCGAATATATCTTTCCGTTGGGAGACTTAAGTGTGAAAATATTGGCCAATAACACCTCTGAAAGGTTGTTTTCTGCAACCAATTCCATTTTTCTAGTAGAAGGGGTGAATTTATAAACCGAATTAACCCTAAAGAAATAACCATAATCACCCATAGAAATCCCGCCTCCAACTCCATAATCCTCTCTAAAAATTCCTTCAGGGTTAAAAAAAGGAAGAATAGGGTCCGTAAAAGTTAATCCTATTGAATTTACAGAATTCTGTCCTGAATTATTGGGATAAACCTCAATGTTTCTAGGAATATATTGGTCATTTCCTGCAGATGTCCTCAAGGTCAGACTTGTGGGTGTTACACTTTGGATTTCATAATTCAAATCCAAGCCACCAAAACTCAAACTATTCCATTCCGGATAATGAATATTAAAATTTTTACCTTTTAATGTAAACCAATCAAAAGTCCTTCTTGTAAAGACCTGATTAGGCTCAACTTCAGGGGCTTTTAACCTGAAAGAATTTGATACAATATATTTTTTACCTCTTACTGTTACATGAATCTCAGGATTGGGATCGGAAAACTTTGCTACAGGCTTAAATCTAATCTGAGACTCTGAAAAATCAACAATCGGAAGAAAGTACTCCTCACCATTTTCTAAAATGTATTTGGCTTGAACTGCCTCTGAAAGAAGGTAAGATCCTTGAATTTTTACTGTATCTTCATAATTTACATTTTGGTTTGGATCAATTTTAAAAATAGGCTGACGGAAATTCAGGGGATATTCCAAGGCTAAAACTTTTCCGGCAACTGATATTTCAATGTCATACAGCCCCTCAATCGCCTGTTTTTCTCCAAATGAAAATATTTCCGGAATTACCAATGAAAAACCCGATTCCGACACCTCAAGCACCTTTGCAGGGGATCCTTGAATTGTGGCTCTATAATTACCGAGTATTTTGCTAAAGCCACTTCCTTTTACTGTAATCGTATCTCCAAAATAGACAGAAGAAGGAGCTACGATCTCCGAAAACAAAAATCCCAATGAACCTTTACTTATAAAATCAATCACTTTGGAATAAACTATCCCCTTTGAAGTTTTAATAAATGCAGCTACCCAATACTTTTGACCAAGTTTCATCGAATGGGTTCCTTTCAGCTCGAAAGTAGATCCAGGTTTCCCAGTTTGACTTACCATATCATCTTTATCAACTTTCGGTAAGGACGATGAACTATATACAAAGCCATATTCCAAAATTTCATCCGAACCAAAATCGAATACATTAGCAGCAAACTGAACTCCCTCACTATCCAATTCTTGGATGTAGGCAACACTAAACCTCGGATTTGTGGCTGGCTTGACATCTTCTTCCTTTTGACAGGAGTATAGGACCGAAACTCCTAATACCAACAATGCTATAATTCTTGCTTTCATAATTTTTTCAACTTAAAAACGTAAACCAATAAGTAGGGAACTGACCATCCTATCATAGATCACCACGTTGAAAGGAAGGCTTACGCTCATCACTTCCGGATTTTGGGTAATCTGAAACTCTGCTACCAAGGCGAGTTTTTTGCTTAAGTTGATGACACTCCCGAGCTTTGCAACAGGACTGACAAACCTTCTTTTGATATCGGTCAATGGTTCTTCGTAAAGCGTAGTGATTCCGGTTGAATTCAATGTCTGGTCAATGATGGAAAATTGACTTTCGATCCTATTATAATTGGACACAACCCCCAATCCGATATAGGAATCGACATTCCCCATTCTGATCCAGGTATAGTTGATGGTTACAGGGACCATGATGGTGCTTGCAGCATAATTCTCGGTAGCTGTCATGTATTGCTCGTTGGAAACATATTCTGAGAGGACTGTATTGTCTTGCCTCAGATAGGCAATAGAAACATCCATAGACAACCTTGGCCATTTCCGGAACTGATGTGCTTTGACTCCTATCTGAAAAATGGGGAAAACACTTGTTTCAAAAGCATCTTTCCTGTTGCCGGTAATAATAGACGGAGTGAGTACGATAGAGGACATCCCCGCAGAAATCACAGGAGAAATCCTGGTAAATGGCTCCTTCTTAAAATGAAGCTCGTATGCCAGGTTTTCGCAAAGGTGATACTTTGACAATATTGAAATGAAATTATATTCCTCATATTTTGAATTGAAAATATCCTGATATAATTCATCGGTACAATTTCCCGCCATCAACATATTCAGGGTGGCAATGTAGGGTCTTTTGAGTTCGCTAAATTCCTTCCCATTTATTTCCTCTTTCTCATAGCGTGCCACAAGCTCCACAATTTCAGAACCCTTGTCGATATAAAAAATATTTCTGCTTCGGAGCAAGGTGAGTTTGCCCGAAATCAAAACCTGGACAAATTCAGCTTCATTTCTTTCGGGTAATTTTTTTACCAAATACAACCAACCATTATCAAAACCAAATCCTGCTATATCAGTCGGAGAAAGCATTTTTGACTTTTCACCGGGTTTTGAAAAGCGGATTTTATCATAAGATTCATAGTCAAATTTCTTTTCAATTTTTCCATTCACTTTGGAACCATCAAGTGTGATGATATAATCCCCCGATTGGGCATTGGCAGGATGGGCAAATGAAAATAGGCATAATGCCAAAAACAAAATTAAGGAGAGTCTTTTTCTCATAAAAGGGCAATTAGGCGATCAACCGAAC
>NZ_CDSBKL010000070.1:0-14787 GCF_977115555.1 Aquiflexum sp. | reverse complement strand
GCTTTTTCAATATTGGTCACAAAATCCACAAAGGCTGAAAATTGTTCTGCTTTGTATACCCCATCGTTCATTTCCAGTTTTCTTTTATAAATGAGACCTCCCTCCTCCAATTGGTACTCAGCAGAATAATTTCCAAAATCCGATTCCAATACCACATTTAAAGGCACAGACTCCGGAATAAACCCCGCCGGCAACTTGTAGGTAATCCTGTCCTCATCAATGAATCCCATTCGGCGTTCAAAAGCTGCTTTTCTTTCTGGTTTGGAAGAAATTTTCATAGAGTAGACATTCAGTTGGTTGGCTTGCAAAAAAATCCTGGTTCCAGATTTACTCGCCAAACTTTTCACCTCAACTTGCGCATCGACTTTAACTGAGGGCAAGGAACTTATTTCGGGCGTGAAACTAAATTCCATGACATCAAATGTTGGCAAGGTCAAATTTGTCAGTAGCCAATTTTTCTTTTCTGTCTCCGACAATCCTGCCACACTCAATAAATCTCCATTTTCAGCCTGCAGGCCTGCATTTTCAAAACGTAGGGTACCTCTTGCCTTTCCTGTTTCATCCAATTCAAAAACCGCTTCCTGAGTCAAAGTATTTTTCTCTTTGCCGTATTTGGGTGTCCTTACCAATTTCCCCCCATTTTCGGTGATGAGCAAAGCATGTCTGTCTGAAGTGAAATTCCCTAGATATCCAAAGGGGTTGGTTTGGGAAGTACATTCCAACCAAATGGTGTCATTTTCGGTAGGTACAGCAAGGATGGCGTGGTTGAAATAGCTTCTAGGGAATTCCTCGTAAACTTTCCGTTTGCTTTCTCCCCCATGGATCAAAGCATAATTGCTCCGAATCCCCGCTTCTTTTAGCATAGCACCCATAAAATTGGACAGGGCTTTACAGTCTCCATAACCATATTTCTCAACAGTCAAAGCTTCAAAAGGCATAAATCCTCCGATCCCAAGCTGAATACTCACATACCTTGTATTTTTCTGAAGGTATTCATAGAGTGCTTTTGCCTTTTCTTCTGTAGTATTTAGACCCGAAATCAATTCATTGACCTTGGCTTTCAATTCAGGAGTCAATACATCCTTTCCGGAATTAAGAAGGGCAATCCATTTTCCCATGGAATCCCATGAACTCAAGTCTCCTTTGAACCCTTCATATTCAAATTCGGAAGCTCCTACAAACAAAACCTTGATTGGGCTTTCGTCCAAGGGAAGCATAATTTCAGGTTCAAAGGTTTCCAAATTTTCGATTTTCCAAGATTTCTCTACCATCCCTCCATCAAGTTCTCGTGTGGTGAGATAATTTTCATCTATCGTTGTGGAAAAAAACCTGAGTTTGGTTTCTTTGGGATAAATGTATTTCCCCTGTGCAGTTTCTACCGGGATTTTGGAGTAGGATTGAGGATACCAATTTGGAAGGAAAAATAGATTCGGATACTCTACTTCATATTCAAACTCAACGGTATATGGGAAATTCAACTGCCTGAGATCCATTACTTTGATCCGGTTGTCCTCATATATCGAGAAAGAATTGAAATTACTGTAGTCGCTTATTTCGCTTTTCCCTCCTTTTTTGACTTTATTCCCAAGCATGTCATATACTGTACCTTCAATACTTTTTATCTTGATTTTGTTGGTATAATCTACCTGTAGCAATCCGAGGTCATTGGCTTCCTTTTTGAAAATTGTAACCGCCATTTTGGTTTTCACATTGAAACTGCCCGAAGGCCCGACATACACTTCCTGTATGTCTTCCCGGATGACTGCAGGCGCATTTTTAATGTATTCAGGATTGATTGTTGCTGCGATATATTTCTGTCCAAACAGCTGGAAATCTACTGTAAACAAAAACAAGCCTAACAGGAATACATTCTTAAGAATCAAGTTGCTTTTCATAATCTAGATCTTTTTAAGGACAATGGCTTCCTTCTGCTTATTGGCTATCATATCAAAAAATTCCTTGAGATTTTGGTATTCCTCAGCTTTGAACAAAGTTTCATTTACCTGATAACTCAGTAGAATGGTGATCTTTCCATTTGCAGGTGGTCCTGTCCTGAAAGAATAAACAATCGCCTTCTCATTGAATTGGGTCATGATGGATTGTGGCATTTCTTCTACTTCATAACCTTCAGGAATTTCAACATTCATGATCACTTGCCTCTTTTGAGGGTAAATAAAGTCAATGGGGAAAACCCTGCTGTCCAATTTGAAAGGATTTTCGGACAAATAGCTGTTCTCAAAAAGATTGAGGTAAATATTGTCCCCTGAGACTACCAAGCCTTCCTTGGTGATAATATCATATTTTTCTACAATACCCTTTTCCTTTGAATCAAGATTTTCAAATTGGATGGAAACCAATTCTCCATCTGTAAATCCATCGATCAGATCTTGCTTATACTTTTCTTCACCTTCTGATTTGATTCTGTTTTTTATGCCTGAAGATTGATAGCCTTTGGTGGTTTTTTGAACATTGGTGGTGATTTTCTCCCCATCGATTTTTGCCAAGACTATAGCAGTCTCAGAGGTAGGAATGGTATTGTAAATATCCACCCATTTGGAAGCGTTGTTTGGAATCACCGCCCAGCCTCTGAAATTCAGGCCATTGATGGGAAGAAAACCAAATGGCAAGGAAGCATCAGAAATATCCATGACAAATTCTTTTTCTCCAACCTTTACCAAGGCACTCAAATAATTGAGTTTATACATGACAGGATTGGCAGGATTCACAAACCCACTTCCCCTCGTAGATCCGACAACCGGATGGGCGTCAAAACCTGCTTCTCTCAAAAATGCAATGAGAAGGAAATTCATATCAGCCACATTTCCCTTTCCTTCCTTATATACTTTTTCTAAATTCTGATTTGGGTAAATACCGGCACTACCGTTCCACTTTACCATCCGGGTCAAATGGTCTGAAATAGCAATGAGCTTTTCTTGGTCATTTTGCTCCTCAGTAATCAACTGTGGGACGATTTCCTGAACGAACTTATTGCGTTCAAGGAATTTCCCGAATTCAGGATCTTTGAGGAGTTCCTCAGACATTGTATTCCAGCTGCCTGAAAAAGTCTGCCTTTGGCTATTGGGAAACTGCAAATATTGAAGCTGAAACTCAATCTTGGTACAATAACTCTGAGGATTGTCGATAAATGGTTCAGGACGCAATGCAGGTGCATTTTGAATGGCCCAATGGTACTTTTTAGTGGAAAAATTAACAGAATTATTGGAAGTACTAGTTGAAACAACCCTATCTCCCGTTCTTTCGGTTTCGGTCCAATTCGCATTGCCTGTGCCTTGAGATTGCTCATTGATGACATAGCGCTCATATCCTTGGGCACTTTGGGTAAAAGAAAAATATTCAGGATACTCCAAAGAATATTCACTCCATCTAGTTGGGATTTCACTTTGGAATTCCCATTCTCTCAAATAGCTGAATAAATCCGAAACGATTTCATAGGAAAGTTCAATGACTGATCCCTCTTTGATATTTGGAGCAGATATTTTTTTTATCCTAAAAGTTTTGGAAACCTCTTCTTCGAAAATATGTTCTTTCCCGATTTTTTCTTTGACAATACCTCCATTTGATTCATTGTATACAAATCCTTTTATAGATCCAACCAAGTCTGTCCGGCCGGGAATGGAATAATATGGAATCTGGAAATCCCCATAAGAAACTCCCCCTTTGGACAATACTTTGATGACTTTATGGATATTGTACGTGATTTGGAAACCTGAGCCCGCCGAAAAAGCAATTTTTGCATTTCCTACATCCGACAAAACCACCGCTTCCGCATCGGGATCAGCTTCATACACTTTCATGGTTACAAATTCATCCGGGATTTTCCCGAATTTGAAACCTTCATTGAAGGCAGAAAGGGAATGTGAAATGGAAAGCAATATAAAAATTGCCAGAACTGAAAGATTTAATGTTTTCATAGCGATAAGGTGAATTAATCGCGTTGAAACTAAATATAAACCACATGGCAAAAAATAACCAATACTGGGTATTTTTCAATTTTAAAAATTATCTCATTGATAATTAAGTAGTTAATTTTTGGAATCAGGTGAAAAAATATTAAAAACCTTATAAAACTCCTTTTTTAAGGCTTTTGACAGCATAATCTACTGCGCGGGCAGTCAAGGCCATATAGGTTATGGAGGGATTTTGGGTACCGGTGGATGTCATACAGGCACCGTCGGTGACAAAAACATTCTTGCAATGGTGCATTTGATTCCATCCATTCAGTAGGGATGTTTCTGGATCTTTACCCATCCTTACGCCTCCCATCTCATGGATATCCAGGCCCGGTGCCTGCATGGAATCGGATGTCCGGATGTTTTTGCAGCCTGCTTTTTCAAGCATTTCGGTTCCCTGTTCAAAAAAGTCTCTGAGAATTTTCTCATCATTCTCGTCGTAATCGACCTTTATTTTTAGAAGCGGAATTCCCCATTCATCTGTTTCGGTGTCACTCAGGCTGACATAATTGGATTCCTTGGGTATCGTTTCAGCCTGAATCATCATAGACACATGCCAAGCGCCTGGGACGGAATTTTTCTCTTTAAACTCTTCCCCGAAAGGAACATTTGGAGCTCCTCCCCAACCGCCTCTTCCGGCAGTATAAAAAGTCATATACCCACGAAGAAAATCCATTTCTTGCTTCTTAACATTCCTGAAATTCGGCATCATGACAGCCGTAGGTCTCCTTCCAAAATAATAGGAATCCTCATGGCCTTCGTAGGATGCGGATATAGTGCCCCTATAATTATGGAAAGCAACATATTTCCCAAGCAATCCATTGTCATTTCCCAGGCCATTTGGAAATCTTTTCGACTTGCTGTTGAGAAGGATCAGGTTGGAATTGAGTGCAGCTGCGTTCAAAAATATGACTTTGGCAAAATACTCAATTACTTCTTTGGTATGTCTGTCCACGATTCTGACACCTGTGACTTTTTCCATCTGATCATCATAAATGATGGAATGCACCACAGAATCCGGTCTTAAAGTAAGGTTTCCCGTGGCAGCAGCAGCGGGCAAAGTGGCAGAGTTGGAACTGAAATAGGCACCGAATGGACAACCACGGTAACATTGGTTGCGCGCCATACATTGACCTCGACCCTGCTTAAGATGTTGCTCTTGGGGTTTGGTAAGGTGGGCGCACCTTCCGATCATCACATGCCTGTCCTTGTATTCGGCCACAATACTATCCCTGATTTCTTTTTCAACACAGTTCATTTCCCATGGAGGCAAAAACTCTCCATCCGGCAAAGTTTCCACCCCGTCCTTATTGCCGCTGATGCCGACAAAGCGCTCGACATAACTATACCATGGATCAATATCCTCGTACCTGATGGGCCAATCTACAGCGAACCCATCCCTTCCTGGACCCTCAAAATCATATTTGCTCCATCGCTGTGTCTGACGGGCCCAAATCAGGGATTTTCCCCCAACCTGATAACCCCGTACCCAATCAAAGGGCTTTTCCTGTATGTAGGGATGCTCTGTATCTTTTACAAAAAAATGAGCAGTATCTTCCTTGTATGCATAACATTTGTTGACAACAGGGTTTTCAAGTTTATCAGCCAAAGGAATCTGATTGCGGTGTGGCATTTCCCAAGGTGCCGAAGTCATGGTAGGATAATCCTTTTTGTGCTCTACATTTCTTCCTCTCTCCAAGACAAGGGTTTTCAGGCCTTTCTCACAAAGCTCTTTTGCTGCCCAACCGCCACTTATCCCAGACCCTATAACAATTGCATCAAATGTGTTTTCCATAACCAATCAAAGATTATTCGTATCGGAGTGATTCTATCGGATCGAGTTTACTTGCTTTTCTCGCAGGAAAATAACCTGAGGCCAATCCGACAAAAATACAGATCCCAAAAGAAACAATAATCCAAAGCCAAGGAATCAAAAACCCACCCGGCCCGATGAAGTTGGCCACCACATTACCGATTGCAATGCCGATAATCACTCCCAATATGCCACCCAAAATACAGATTACAATGGCCTCAATAAGGAATTGCTGTCTGATCCTTAAGGGGGTAGCTCCTAAAGCCTTTCTGATTCCAATTTCCCGTGTTCTCTCGGTGACAGATACCAACATGATGTTCATCAAACCAATCGATGCACCCAAAAGGGTAATGAAACCGATTCCAAAACCACCGATTCTTAGATATCCCGCTACTTCCTCTAAGCTTTCTCCTACTGACTGGCTTTTTACCAATTCAAAAGAATCTTCCTCACCTACCTTGTCCTGACGGATTTTTCTCATCATCCCTGTTGCCTGTCCCATCTCGTATTCAAGTTTCAAAGGATCTGATCCGCTTGCTGTGATTGAATATCGGAAAGTCCCTCTTGCATCAAGTTTACTCGCATTTTCTACAGGAATAAAAATCGCTCTATCTGCACCGGATCCTCCCCCAACGCTACCTTGCTTCTCTAGAATCCCAACTACTGTATATCTTCTACCAAAAACGGTTATGTAATCATTCAAAGGATCTTCATTTTTCTCAAAAAGCGTTTCGACAATGTCCAGACCTATGACGCAGACATTGTTGCCGTACCTCACCTCAGTATTGCTGAAGTTCCTTCCTTTTTCAATCTTCAATCCCTTCAAATTGAAATACATATCATCTCCACCTGTAACCCTGACATTGGGATTGGTTTTTTTGGAGCCTCTTTTTACTTCAGCGGCGCCTGTAACTGAAGTAAAGACCGTAGAAGGTCCTGTGGAATTGAATTCCTCCTGAAATTTTAAGGCCTCTTTGTACCTAACAATAGGGAAGTTTTTTTCGGAAACTCCCTGCTGTACTCCCCTTCCTCCGGAAAAGCCTTTTGACCTGACATCAAAATTATTGGCACCCAATCCAGAGAAGCTATCCTCAATCTGGGCTTTGATACCATCGATGGCCGTGAGCATGCCCACCAAGGACATGATTCCTATGGCAATGATGGTTCCTGTCAGTATGGTCCTCAATAAATTGGCCTTGACAGACCTGAGGGCTTCTTTAATATTTTCGACCAGATTCATAATTTGTACGAATTAGAACAATTTCAATAATTTATTTTGAATTGCAGTTTTAATAATAAGCATAATGATGAAAAAAAGCGGTGCAAACTGAAAATAATTTCTGTTAAAAATCCTTTCTCCCGAATTTCAGGATTCTAATGCATCCTATCTCCTCTTATTTCCAGGTTTTTGATTACTTCGGCTTCATATTCCAACCATTCTTTCCACCTTGCATTGACTTTATCGGCGTCTTGGTACTTTCTCGCCAATTCAATAAAATTGACATAGTGTCCCGCTTCCGATACCATCAGTTCATAATAGAACTTTTTGAGTTCCTCATCTTTGAGTTCTTTGGAAAGAAGCTTAAATCTTTCACAGCTTCTTGCTTCAATCAGCGCATTCATCAACAGATATTCGGTCAGCTGCTGCACCTTGCTGCCACCTTTTTTTACAAACTGGCTAAGTTTGATTACGTATTCGTCTTTTCTAGGTTTGTCAAAAGGAATCCCCCGCTTTCTCAGTTGATCCATAACCCTTTCAAAATGGCTCCATTCTTCAGCGACCACAGGTGTCAAGGTATCCACCAAGTCACCAAAATCATGAAAATTTACTATCAGAGAAATACAGGAAGAAGCTGCCTTTTGTTCACAATAAGCATGGTCTACCAAGATATCCCCAATGTTCATTTCTGCTATATTCACCCACCTTGGGTCAGTAGGTAGCTGTAAATGCAGCATTTTTTGTTTTGTACTATCTTCCCAAGTCATGTTAATCAAATAAAGGCCAACTGATACCAATATCTAAAGTCCTTTTCAATCCCGTGAAATATGGCGTCACAAAATATCCCGGCTGACTCATCATGTTCATATTGATATGATTCATTCTCAACAAAATCCTCGTCCTATTGATCCTCGCATTGAAGAAAAAATCAATAACAGGATAAGCAAAGACATTGAATACATTTTGTATATGAAATTGCTGAATAGCAGGATTGTAAAAGTCGGCGAGGTTATCACTTCTGTACCTTCCATCCAATCCAATCTGGATAAAGATATTTTCATTAAACATCGGGCTTTCATAGTAAAGTCTTGAATTGACCAAAACATCCGGAATCCTGAAATTATCCTTGCCATCACCTGTAATTAGCGTATAGTAAGCGTCCGCCTCCCAATAAAGTTTTTTATTGAGGTTCACTGAAAATTTCAAACCCGGAATTACCATATATGCCTCTCCCGCTGCCTGAACTGCCTGTTGATCCTTATCAAAAAATACATAATTATTGACCCTGTTGAGTGCCACATTTGGACGAAGGGACAAACTATTTATGTCTACTTTCAATACTCCCTGTATCTGGTCCACCCCGATGTTGTCAAAGTTGTTGTCCCATTTGTGGTGATTTCCAATGTAGAATTGCTGCATGGCGGTCGGTTTATAGACTGCTTTGGTATAAGTAGCTTCCAAAAAAGGAGATACAAAGGCACCTTTTATTCTAAAAGCTTCAGGCAACAAATATTCACCTTCTGCCTCAAAACGCCATTTTTCACTGATATCCCCACGCAATGCACCTCCGATAAAAAATTCATTGAATGTGATTGCCTCATCAAAATTTGATGAAGTGACCCTTCCGTTTCTGAATTTCACAAAGGCATTGTAATATAATGGTCCAATGTCACCTTTGAATCCCAGCTCATTTCTCCAATCTGTAAAATGGTTCCTATTGTAAGTTGTGTCTTGATTTAAAAACCTATCGGGGTTGAAAATATTGAAAAACAAAGAATCAGAGGTTGTCAAGGGTGCTGAAAAAGTCACCTCCTGCTTCCTCCTATCAAAAATATGATAAACCTGCCAACCTTTCACAAGCTCGTATTCGTGATACAGGTGATAATCCTGTCTCAGGTCAACGGCCCGGGAATCCCTCAGCCATACTTTAGCATCTTCATATGCAAAAAGGAGAGAGGTGGAGTCAATATCGGGGGAAATTATCCCTCCCTGTTCATTGACAAGGTGCCGCATTCTAGAAAAACTCCCCAAAAGAAAATACTTGCCGTTTTTTGATTTGTAATTGGTATGGAGGGCATAAGCATTTTGCTCTGTCAAATTATCATCCCTTGCATTTGGGTTAAGGGTTTTTCTTGCCCTGATGGTCTTTAAATTAAAGCCTATATTCCACCTCGAATTTACATTTCTTGCAAAAACCAGGTCCAGCATGTTTCTATTGCCACCACCAAAAAAAGCATTCATCTGTGTGTAAGGAGACTTGGTATCGTAATACCGCATGCTGTCTGGACCATAATAATATGGATCGTAAACTTCGAAACCGGAAGTAGTTCCGATCATGGTAGGAATCTGATAAAATATAGGCTTTGCTGCACTTCCGACATTTCCAAGATCCTGATACATCCACTTTGACTTGGCGACCGGTTCAAAATAATGAAAATTATTTAATGAAGTATCCCCTTCAAATTTTCTGATTCTGTTTCTCTTGACATCCTTTTCTAAAAAATAAAGACTTGTCTTTGGTCCAAAAACCATTTTGGTACTGTCGTCAATCAGCTTTTTCCGTCCTTGGGACTCCTCTTTTTGCTCTTGTTCTCTTTCCTGATTTTGCTGCGGAGGGAAACCTGTAGGGTTACCTGTCTGAGGAATTCTTGGCCTTGTCTGCGCATGCAGGTAAAGATTCCCTACACCGGAAAACAAAAAAAGAAACAGAATAAATTTAAATCTCACGGATATAAGCTTTGTCCTTGACAATTTTGTTGATACGCCCAATGAGGTACTTGCCATCGGTTTCTGCCATATCAACTTTGATAGGCAAGGCAAAAATCGGAATTTCTGTCAAATATTCATGAAAAGCCGCATCTTTAAGTTTGACAGCATCTTTTTCTGTGGTCAACACCATGGCTTCACCATGATTTTTGACCATTTCGAGAATCCTTATAACATCAGCTAATGTATACCGATGGTGGTCGGCAAAGGTTATGGCTTCCACAACCTCAAATCTTTCTTTAGCTGCTTCTTTGAAAAGTCCGTCATTGGCAATTCCTGAAACAAGAATGGCTTTCTTAGCCGGCTTGGTCTCTTTCCTAAACAGCGGCTCCGGGTTTCCGTATTTTATTCCCGCAAAAAGGACAGGAACCTCTGAATATTTCCTGATTTCATTTTCAAAGGTTGCTTTCTTTTCTTCAGTTATCGATGAGGGACATTTTGTCACGATGATCAGGTCAGCTCTATTTGCTCCTTTTGCACTTTCCCGCAATGTACCCATTGGCAAGACTTTGTCTTTGAAAAACGGGTTTTGGTAGGTAGTCAAAAGAATACTAAAATCCGCTTTCACATAGCGGTGCTGAAAGGCGTCGTCGAGAACAATTAATTCTGTTTCAGGTTGGTGGTAGATAATTTGTGGAATAGCCATGACCCTTTCTTCCCCAACTGCAACAGTAACTTCTTTTCCGTATTTTGAATAAATCTGAAATGGCTCATCTCCAAGGTCCGCTGGACCAAGGTTTTGATCGGCCAACAAAAAACCTTTGGTTTTTCTCCCATATCCCCGGCTCAAAGTTGCAAGCTGGTAATTGTTTTTTATGTTTTCGACCAAAAACTCCACCATTGGAGTTTTTCCCGAACCTCCAAGGTTAAGATTACCGACCACGACTGTCGGGATCAAAAATTCTGTACTGCGCTTTTTTCCGCTGTCAAACATGCTGTTGCGGTATCGGGTGACACCATCATACAGCAGGGAGAAAGGATAAAGAAAAGGGTCGTACCAGCGCATTGGCTATTTTTCTTTAGTTTTGGACAAAGTAAAACAAAAAATATGGTTTACAAGATCAAGGATATCGTTTCTTATTTGGAGAAAATCGCTCCCCCTTCCTATCAGGAGTCCTATGACAATGCCCAATTGATTACCGGAAATCCCCATGATAGCTTAAAGGGTGTTTTGTGTACACTCGATGCTACCGAAGAAGTTGTGGAAGAGGCAATTTCGCTTGGCTGCAACCTGATCGTTGCCCATCATCCCATAGTCTTCAAAGGTCTAAAAAGCCTGACAGGCAAAAATTATGTAGAAAGGACAGTCATCAAAGCCATCAAACATGACATAGCCATCTATGCTATCCACACCAACCTTGACCATGTTTCCCATGGAGTAAATAAGAAAATCTGTGATTTGATAGGCTTAGTCAACACGAGAATCTTACAGCCAAAAAAGGACACTCTATTAAAATTGGTAACCTTTGCACCGCACGAAGCTGCCGAAAAGGTTCTAAAGGCTTTGTTTGATGCCGGAGCAGGAAAAATCGGCGAATATTCCGGTTGCAGCTTTCTTTCAGAAGGTACAGGGACATTTACACCCTCTTCCCAAGCCAATCCACATAAAGGTATTCCCGACTCAGCACATCAAGAACCTGAAACCAGAATTGAAGTACTTTTGCCAAGTCACCTGGAAAGAAGAGTACTCCATGCGCTTCAGGAGGCTCATCCTTACGAAGAAGTGGCCTATTATTTCCATAAATTGGAGAATGAAAACCAAGAAATTGGAGCAGGCATGATTGCCGAATTGGAGGAGACCATGGATGAAATGGAGTTTCTGAAAATGTTAAAACGCAAGATGAATCTTGATGTCATCAAACATACTTCACTACTTGGAAAAAAAGTAAAGAAAATTGCAGTCTGTGGAGGAGCAGGAATATTTTTACTTCCGGATGCCAAAAGATCAGGTGCTGATGTATTTATCACCTCCGATATTAAATACCATGAATTTTTTGATGCTGAAAATCAGCTGATTATTTGTGACATCGGACATTATGAAAGTGAAATTCATACAAAAGAATTACTCAGAGATGTATTGTCGCAAAAATTTACTAATATTGCACTCTATTTGACAAAAGTCATTACAAATCCCATAACTTATCTGTAGTAAATGGAAAGTACAGTTGCACAGAAGCTTGAAGCCTTACTAAACCTTCAGAAAATAGATTCCAGACTTGATTCGATTTTTAAAGTAAGAGGAGCACTCCCCGAAGAAGTCCAAGACCTTGAAGATGAAATAGCCGGATACGAAACTAGATTACAGAAATTCCACACGGATACTGTAGCCTTGGAAGATGATATCAAAAGATTTAAAGATAACATCAAAGAATCTGAGAAACTCATCAAAAAGTATCAGGAACAGCAAATGAACGTCAGAAACAACCGTGAGTATGACGCCATTACCAAGGAACTTGAATTGCAGGATTTGGAAATCCAAGTCTCCAAAAAGAAAATTGGAGAAGCGCAAGCTAAAATTGAATTCAAAAACAATGAAGTGAATGAACTTCAGGAAATTTTGAAGGAGAGACAAAAAGACCTTAACAATAAAAAGGATGAATTGGGCACCATTGTTTCTGAAAGTGAAAACGATGAGAGCAAATTGAAAAGTGAGAGAGAGAAAGCGGTCAAAAAAATCGAAGAAAGGCTAATCAAATCCTACACCAAAATCCGAACAAATGCCAAGAACGGTCTGGCAGTAGTTATGGTAAAAAGAGGTGCATGTGGCGGTTGCTTCAACGTCGTTCCTCCCCAAAGACAAGCTGATATCAGAGAGAAGAAAAAGATCATCGTATGCGAGCATTGCGGTAGGGTTTTTGCCGGCGTAGAAGATGAGATTGAAGAAGAAGGAGTAAAGAAAAAAAGAAGTAGAGTGTAAAATCATAAAAAAAGCCCGATTCATTCGGGCTTTTTTATTTATACCAAATAATCCACTAAAGTATTTTTTTGGGTTGCATACAAGTTTAAATTTTTCTACTTTGCAATTATGAAAAATGGACTTCTGGTAGTTTTTCTTTGCTTTTTTACATTTACAGGATTCTCACAAAACCCTGAGGGAAAGACCTTTCTTGTGATTTTTGACAAAGCAGAATTGAAAGCCAATAAAACCACTACGGATTTTATTGAGCTTAGCCTTATGCATATTTTTTCTACCAAAGCTTACAATGGCAATTCAGACGCTGCCATCTTGGTCAAAATTCCTTATGAAGGAATTGACAAAAAGCAACTAGGTGATTTATTTATCAGGGTCAATGATAAAAAAGTATCTCCCCTCAGTGAAATAGCCATCCAAATAATCGATTTGGATGAAAGTAAATTAACCTACTCCGTTCTATTGGCATCCTATGAGGACAGGATGTTGAAATCCAAGAAAGCTAATAAGGCCCTTAAAGCAACTCCGGTACCATAAGGTGGTCAGAGCTGTTGTATTTTTCTATCCTGAACAATCCCATTTCATTTTGATGCAAGAGGTAAAGCCCAAGGTTTTGGTGTAAAAACACATCCATATACCTCAAGTCATAACCCAATAACAAGCTCAACAAAACACGCATAGCCCTGCCATGCATGCAAATTAGAATTGTTTCCTCAGGCTGGGCAAGAATATATTTAATGCCTTTTTCCAACCTCCTAGACACCATGTTTGGGCTTTCTCCCCCTTCAATCGCATAATCCAAATCACCTGAGGCCCATTTTTGGAGCATATCAGTATAATAGTGGTTTTCTTCATGGGTCATCGGAACACCCTCATATCTTCCCCAAGAAATCTCATTCAAATCCGGAACAGCCTCATGTGGCAACCCGAGGTCTATAAACCCCTGGACAGATTGTTTGGTACGCTGCAGACCTGTGTAAAAGATTTTTTCAAAAGGGACATTCTTGTAATACTCAAAAAATGCTTTGGCCTGCTTATGTCCGTTCCAATTGAGAGGCGCATCAATTCCGCTTCCTTGAACTACGCCTTTGAGATTATAATCAGTTTGCCCGTGACGAACAAGGTAGATTTTTTTAGATAGCAAGATTCTGTATTTTTGTTTCTGAGTCCAAAGAAAAAACTTTTATCCCGGATTACATGATATTTGAGCCAAACATTAGCCTTGAAATACTCAATAGTTGGGGAGAAAACACAATGACAGATTTTTTAGACATTAAATTCACCAAAATCGGAAATGATTACCTAGAGGCCACCATGCCCGTCAGTCCTAAAACCAAACAGCCTCTTGGACTGTTACATGGGGGGGCCAATGTAGTATTGGCAGAGACTTTGGGAAGTGTGGCCGCTACCCTTACTGTCGATGGCACGAAGCAATATTGCGTTGGATTGGAGATCAATGCGAATCACCTCAAATCAGTAAAAGAAGGAACCGTTAGAGGTGTTACCAAGCCTATTCATATCGGAAAGAAAACCCAAGTCTGGGAAGTCAAGATTTATACAGAACAGGGAGATCTCAGCTGTATCAGCAGAATCACCATGGCCGTCATCGACAAAAAATAATATGGATTTAATTTTTGATACCCATCTGAAGAATCTGGAATATTTCCTCATGAGTCTCCTATCCAAAAATATGGAAGAAGGCAACCAAATTGCGATTTGGAGGATGCCAAAATCCTCCTTCATACAAATACTCATCGATAAATCAGGAAAGGTAAAAAGGGTAACACCAAACCTTGAGGAATTACCTTCAGGATTTATAGTACATCCTTTCGAGGATCAGGTAGACCAAAAAGCTTATTTTCTTGAAGCAGATTCCTATTTCAAAATTGATATTTCCATTCCTTTTGAAGACCAAAGAGAAACTTTGGAAGAAGTAGAATCCAGTATTCCTATTCCTGATTTGAAAAATAAAATCAGCAAAGTATTCATTGGAATAGACTCCCAAAAAGAAATTTTTATGGAGACATCCAAAGAAAACTTTATGGACTTAGTAGAAAAAGGCATCCGTTCCATTGAAAACGGAGAGCTTAACAAAATAGTCCCTGCA
>NZ_CDSBKL010000069.1:0-14902 GCF_977115555.1 Aquiflexum sp. | reverse complement strand
AAGCCCATCGGAATTAACCCAACCGATGGAACCTAGCCCTGAAGGGGCGAAATAATATGATAGATTCCTTAATCAGAAATTCTCCCAATCCTGTTCTTTTCCAATTAATTTCCATTTTGAAACCATTGAATTCTTAAATTCGACAATCCAAAACTGCTGACCCTAGGTTTTGGATTATTTATTATCCCAAAAACCCATCCGCATGTTCTTCTACCTTTCACAGTTCCTGAGTTTTTTGGCCATGCCGCTTACCATTATCCTGATTTTGCTGATTTCAGGATTTTGGCTTCGCAAAAAAAAATACGGTAAGAAATTGATGCTTAGTGGAATCATCCTGATGCTTTTTTTCTCCAATCAGTTTTTGGCAAATCTCGCCATGAATACTTGGGAACCGGATTTCAAAAGCTTTGATACACTACCTCAATATGAAGTAGGAATTGTCCTGACAGGAGTGACCAACCTGAACAAAACTGTTTTTGACAGGGTCTTTTTTAGCAGAGGTGCAGACCGTGCCACACATACAGTACAACTTTATAAATTGGGTAAAATCAAAAAAATCCTCATCACAGGAGGTCAGGGACTTGACCCTACCAATCCGAATACTGAAGCTGATTTATTAAAGAATTTTATGGTCATGACAGGCGTACCGGACCAAGACATCATGGTGGAAACAGCGGCTAAAAATACAAGAGAAAACGCTGCCTTTTCTAAAGAAATACTCCTTCAGAATGGATACAACATAGATCAAAAATTTTTACTGATCACTTCGGCTTTTCACATGCCCCGTTCCAAAGGTTGTTTTGACAAGGTCGGATTACAAACAGATACTTTCCCTGTAGATTATTATTCGGAGGACATCCGCTTCAGTATTCCTCTACTGCTACAACCAGACCCCTATTCTATTTTTATGTGGCACAAACTTTTCAAAGAATGGATTGGGATTACAGTTTATTGGTTGGTGGGGTATATTTGAGTTATCAGGTTATCAAGAAGGGCCTCTCCAATGATTGGTTCTAATTGTTCTAGTGGTTGTAATTGTTGTCTGCTTCTCGTTGTCAGGTTGTCGAGTTTTCGGGTTATCACAAGTCTTGAATCTTGCTTCTTGCGTCTATTTTTGTTGTCTGCTTCGCGTTATCAAGTTATCTGGTTACCAAATCATCCATGTCCGGAAGCTTGGTACATTATACTTGGTTCTATTACCGTACCTCTCACTTCTTACTCTTTTACCAATACTGATTCCCCCCATCTCAGACTGCCTCCTAGATTACCAAATCCCTGTCTCAGGTCTCATATCTCAAATCTTGCGCCTATTTCTACAAATCCTCCGTCAAAATCGCCAATGCTGTCTTGATGCCTTCCTTGTAATTTCCCAAACGTATATTTTCATTTGGACCATGTTGGTTGTTGTCGGAATTCACAGTCACCACGGTCACTGCGGGGATTTGTAATGCATCGACAAAAGGTGAAATCGGCAGGGACCCACCACTGATGCGTATTTTGATCGGATCTTTCCCAAATGCCCTCACCATGGCCTTATTGAGCCAAATCCCCGGTTCAGAATCAAACGGAGTCCTGAATGCCTGATAGGAAATACTGCCTTTCCACATCAGTAATTTTGGATATTTGGCCCTTTCTTCATCTGTAGGCGCACGGTCAAGAATGTGATAGCCTTGGCCTTCTATGTGTTTTTTGACTAAAGAAAATAATCTTTCAGGATCACTCTCGGGTACCAAACGGACATCTATCTCGGCCGTAGCATCTGCCGGCACAATGGTCCTGGCTTCATTTCCCACCCATCCTGAGGACATTCCTCTGATATTCAAGGAAGGATATTGCAGGGATTCTTGGTATGTACTGCCCACTTTGTCCGTGCTGCCGATTCCCAATTTGCGCTTGATATCTGTTTCATTGTCTGGAACCTGCCTCAATATTTCCATCTCGGTTTCTGTGAGGGCGATCCCATCGTAAAATCCGGGAATGATCACCCTCCCCTCTTCATCTTTCATGGAAGCAAGCAATTGGGCCAACCTGAATGCAGGGTTAGGCGCATAGTTGCCATAGTGTCCGCTGTGTTGTGCAGCTCTCGGACCAAAGACAGTCAGGGTAATTTCTGATATTCCCCTTGCGCCGAAACTCAAGGTAGGTTCATTGCTGAGGTGTCTAGGTCCGTCCATGATGATCATCATGTCGGCAGCTAACTTATCTTTGTGGCTGACTACAGCTACAGGCAGATTAGGAGAACCTATTTCTTCTTCGAAATCAAGAATGACTTTAATGTTATAATTTGGCGATATTCCTTCACTCACAAGTGCATCCCAAGCGGTAAGAAACATCGCCAAAGGACCTTTGTCATCAGAGGAAGAGCGTGCAAAAATCCTCCAATCCGCATCATAGGAATTCTTTAAGGTTTCCATAGGGATCATTTCCCATTTGCCGTTTTGCATATTTTTCAATACAGGTTTGAAAGGGTCTTCCTGATCCCATCTCTTTTTGTCCACAGGCTGACCGTCCACATGGAAGTAAAGCAAAACCGTCTTTTTGGCTTTGGGAACTGTTTTTACAGCCAAAAGCATGGGGAATCCCGCCGTCTCCAGCCTTTCGATATTCCATCCTCTTTTTTCAAAGTTTGCCTCGCACCAAGCAATGTTTGGAACAAGCTCTGCCGGGATATTGGAGTTGTTGGGAATGGAAACAAGGTCATTGAGAATACCTATACCGGATAGGAAATGCTTTTCGGTGACGGCATCGAGATCCATGGCTTTCTTTCCTTGGGCAAAAAGGAGCAATGGCAAAATCAGGAATAGACCTAAAATGGAGAATGGCTTTTTCATTATGAATGAGAATTTAATGGGATGATTTTCAAAAGATAATCCAAACAGACAATAAAAAAAAGTGGTTTTCTGCCAATGATTATGCTAAAGGGAAACTCGATCTTGAAAGTTGATGGATGTTTTCGATCATAAATGGTACAGACCAAATAAAATGAGAGGAATAAGAGGGTGTTTGGGATTTGGAAAAGTTCCCCAATATAAATCCCCCCTTTAGCCGTTTCTAATCAAAGAATGATCTTCTTCGTGATACTTTCAAGTCCTGAAGAATGGAGGATTTGACCCTGATGTCAAGGTTATAGGAAGTAAAGCGTCCAAATGGTATCCAACTTACATTCATCTGCCAACAGTGGAGGTCTCTAGCCAATCCTATCATGGATTGGGTCAGTTGTGCAGTCATAAAATCATATCCTCCGCTGTAGGTGATTTTCCACTTTTCGGAGATACTCAGGTCACCGTTGATATTGATCGCAGAAGTGATATTTGACTCCCTTCCTGGTTGTTGGTTATAGGCTATGTTAAACCCAAAACCGAAAGACCAAGGAATATTCCATTCAATGTACTGTGAGGGGTCATTGATGATTTGGTTGATTTCGTTTTCCACAAACTCATTGAGCTGACCTCCCTGCTGCAGGAAGTCATCGGTCATTTGGTCCCGCATCTCTCCGGCTTGTCCTCCCTGTTTGGCAGGATTGAGGTTACCGTTGATGTTCATGGTGACATTCCTGAATTTACCCAATCCCTGACCACTTTTCCAGGCAAATTGGTTGACTCTGCGGCCGGTGACTGCACCGGTTTCAGGATTAGTGGTAACCAATTCTGCATAGGGATCCAAGGTGGCAGCAATATTAAGGGACAGTTTATTGTCAAAAAAAGAAGTCCTTGTATCCATTCTAATGGGTGCCAATTGGAAAGAATCTGCGGCAAAATTATAATTTGTACTGATGTTCAAGGTTTGCAATAATGGGAT
This sequence comes from Aquiflexum sp., assembly GCF_977115555.1. Classification (NCBI taxonomy): domain Bacteria; kingdom Pseudomonadati; phylum Bacteroidota; class Cytophagia; order Cytophagales; family Cyclobacteriaceae; genus Aquiflexum; species Aquiflexum sp. The sequence goes on along the minus strand of NZ_CDSBKL010000069.1, from coordinate 11,104 downwards.
TTTCTTCGTCTCCACCTCTCCTGATTCATTGTATTTCTTCAATTTGGCTTCCAAGGTATTCCTGATATTCACATTCAGGGATTTGGTTTCGCCTAATGGCGCTCCACCAAATACAAAGCCCTGATGCCTTGAAAAAAACTGGGTTCTGCCTGCGGAATCTAACTGGACATTTTGGTAGTATCCGAATGAAGGGTCTGAAAAATCAGGGCTTAAGGTAAACCCAAAAGAAGGCTGCATGTGGTGCCTGATGGTCTCTATTTTTTTACTTCCTTTAAAATTATAAAACCCATACAAGTTGGTATCCATAGCGAAGGAGGAATTGTAAAAAGTCACCCTGTTGAAGCCTGATTCCAATATTTTATCCACCCTTTCCTCTACAGGATTGTAGAAAAAGTTGGTTTTCTCTAGGTACCAAAGTTCTGTTATATTCGCTGATGCAGTTCCTGTAAAATACTTGAACAATCGAAAATTAGAGGATATTGGGATGGTATTTTTTGCACCATTGCTTGCATTTTTGAGAAGCAACGGAAGATTTTCAAGGTTAAATGGAATGATATCTTGGGTAGGACTGATTCCCTGCCCCTGATTGACCACATCACTCGATACGCCTAAAGGAGGCGTGACCCTATTGGTAATGGTATTTTGAAGGTTAAAATTCCAAGCAATGTTCAGCGTCTTGATCGGTTCGAATTTGGCATTTTGAAAGGGGTTTTGCCTGTTCATATTGACAGCGATATCCGGCAAAATCAGATTGACTTCCCCTGATTGGATATTTTGGGAATGCCTTAGGTTAGCAGACATGCTAAATGGAGTTCCTGTAAAAGTCTTGCTGTAAGCAATATTGGAGGAAAATTCAGACTTTACATTTTGGACAAAACTGTTGGGATTGACCACGACATTGTTATAGTTCGAGGTTCCTGCGTTGACGGAAGCTGAAAACCTTGAATTCCCCCTGGACTCCGGAGAATGGTTCCAATTGACCCAAATGGTGTTGTAATCCACGGGATTCAGCTCTGTTTCAGGACTTTGGAATTTTTGGTAATCCACATTGAAACCCCCACTGAACCTGTATCTCTTTTTGTAAATTGTGGAGGCTTTGGCTCCCCATCCCCCATTGGAGAAAATATCTCCCGTGACCCGGGTATGGATATAGTCATTGAAAGCAAAATAGTAGCCAAAGTTTCTCAGAAAAAATCCCCTCACCTGCTCCTGTCCATAGGAAGGGAATACAATTCCTGATGCTTTTTCTTCAGGTGTATCGGGAATAATCCCAAAAGGCAAACCCAAGGGTGTAGGAATATTATTGAAATAGAGGTTAAAAGGTCCGGTTACAACCTGTTTGCCTCTGATGGACTTGATTTTGCTTGAGTTGATATGCCAATGCGGCTCAGCAAGATTACAAGTGGTATAAAATCCATGATCAAGATAGATGCTGCCATCCTTGTCCTTTTTGATGGTCTGACCACGGAGCAATCCATCCTGCTGTTCGGTGACGACATCCTTAATAATAGCCTTTTGGCTTTTGAAGTTATACCGCATTTCCTTGCGGATTTCATAGGAAGTGGCCCCTTCCTTAAAAATCGGATTCCCCTCAATAGCGCCCAAAGAATCGGTCACCCCGGAAGCAAAAATCTCGCTTTTTTCCCAGTCAATGATGATAAGGTCAGCATCAAGCCTGATCAGACCATATTCAAACCAAGCCCCTTTGTGAAGGAATACTTTTTTGGATTCAAAATCAGTAATGATACTATCTTCAGCGTAATACTTGATTTCCGTTTGGATATCCCCTTTGGGTGCTATCTTTGTGCTGTCGCTTTTGGGAATGGTATCGCTTTTTATTGCGGGCAAAGTATCCAAAACCGACGGATTCATCGTTGGAGTTCTAAGTACTGAATCCGGAGCAGTAATCCTGTTCTCTACATTTCTTTGGCTTCTTTTTTGTGAATAGCCCTTTTGTGGCATTGCCCACATAAATAAAAAGAGAAGCAAAAGGAAGCAAGTATTCCGCACTTAGTGATTTTAATTTATTTAAAAATTTGTAAAATTTGCCTGAGCAAAGTTAATAGTATTAACACGCATGAAACGCCCCAAAGTTAAAAATATTCTTATTATTTCGTTCCTGACGATTTCATTCTTGCTATCAGGATTTGTTTCCACAGGGCCAAAAGCACCTGAATTCAAACTGAAACGTATTGTCATCGATGCCGGCCACGGAGGCAAAGACCCCGGGGCTCTTGGTGCCACGTCCAAAGAAAAGGACGTTGCACTAAAGGTAGCACTTCAGGTTGGGCAATATATTCAGGAAAATCTGCCGGGGGTAGAGGTGATTTACACAAGGAAAACAGACACATTCATCGAGCTTAAAGAAAGGTCAAATATTGCCAACCGAAACAAAGCTGATCTTTTCATCTCCATACATTGCAATGCCGTTCCAAACAAGTCAGCATATGGCACAGAGACTTTTGTGATGGGAACCAAAAACTTCGAAGCTAACTTTGATATCGTAAAAAGAGAAAACTCTGTAATTCTTTTGGAGGAAAATTTTGAAGAAACCTATGAGGGTTTTGACCCTTCTTCCCCGGAATCCTACATGATGTTCAACCTCATGCAGAAAGCCTTTCTCTCGAATAGCCTTTCCCTTGCCTCCAAGGTTGAGGATGATTTTAGCAACCGGGTCAATCGGTATTCAAGAGGCGTAAAGCAAGCACCTTTATATGTGCTCTGGACGACAAGCATGCCTAGCGTACTGATAGAACTTGGTTTTATTTCCAATGCCAAAGAGGAAAAATACCTCAATTCCAAAGATGGACAGATATATCTTGCCTCAGCCATCTACAGATCTGTCAAAGCATATAAGGAAGAGATTGAGGCTTTGTAAGGGATGTCAATTTGTGATTTGAAATTGAAGAAAGCTTTTAGCCGACCGCCTCTCCTACTTTCCTGAATCAATTACACATCTCTACCAATGGTAAGGCGAGTCACTTTCATTAGATAGAATGCCACTTTTACTGACCCTTTCCCATTAATGGCTTGTTATTCTTTTTTGGCAATCAGGAAATAACAAATTCAATTTGATTCTTGTGGGTTAATTAAGTTATTTTAGCATCAACAGAAAACTAAACCCAAGTGCCCTTATGGATATCGAATTGAACAAAAACGAAGACCAGATGAAGCAATTACTTTTTCATCTTCAGAAAAAAACAGAAACTGTAAAGCTTGGTGGTGGAAAGTCCCGGATTGCCAAAGAACATGAAAAAGGGAAGCTTACTGCAAGGGAAAGAATCGATTACCTGATTGACAAAGAATCGGAATTTTTGGAAATCGGGGTTTTTGCAGCAGATGGCATGTACGAGGAAGAAGGCGGTTGCCCATCGGCAGGAGTAGTGACAGGAATTGGCTATGTCAGCGGAAGGATGTGTGTCATCGTAGCCAATGATGCGACTGTAAAAGCCGGCGCTTGGTTTCCGATGACTGCCAAAAAGAACCTCCGTGCACAGGAAGTCGCAATGGAAAACAGGCTTCCGATCATCTATCTCGTGGACAGCGCAGGAGTTTTTCTCCCTTTACAAAATGAAATATTCCCGGACAAAGAACACTTTGGCCGTCAGTTCCGCAACAATGCACGCATGTCATCTATGGGAATCATCCAAGTGGCAGCTATTATGGGAAGTTGTGTGGCAGGAGGAGCCTACCTACCCATCATGTCTGATGAGGCGATGATCGTAGACAAAACAGGTTCCATATTTTTGGCGGGATCATATTTGGTAAAAGCCGCCATCGGAGAAACCGTGGACAACGAAACCTTGGGAGGGGCAAGTACCCACTGTGAAATCTCCGGTGTCACAGACAACAAATACGCCAATGACCAAGAATGCCTTGACGCCATCAGGAATATTTTTTCAAAAATTGGAGCTTTTGAAAAAGCCGGATTTGACAGGATTGCATCACAAAAACCCGCCAATGAGGAAGCTGATATTTACAGAATATTGCCTAGTGACAGGGTGAAGCCTTACGACATGATTGATATCATTTCAAGAATGGTCGATGGTTCTGAAATAGAGGAATACAAAAAAGATTATGGCAAAACCCTCATCTGTGCCACTGCCCGGATCGATGGCTGGGCGGTGGGCATCGTCGCCAATCAGCGCAAAATCGTAAAAACCAAAAAAGGGGAAATGCAGATGGGCGGTGTGATTTATTCCGATTCGGCTGACAAAGCCGCAAGGTTTATCATGAACTGCAACCAGCGTAAAATCCCTTTAGTATTCCTTCAAGATGTCAGTGGTTTTATGGTTGGAAGTAAAGCCGAACATGGAGGAATCATCAAGGACGGCGCCAAGATGGTCAATGCTATGGCAAATTCGGTAGTGCCAAAATTTACGTTTATCATAGGAAATTCATATGGCGCAGGAAATTATGCGATGTGTGGGAAAGCTTACGACCCGAGATTGATCTATTCTTGGCCCACAGCGCAGATGGCAGTCATGAGCGGTGCCTCAGCAGCCAAGACCCTACTTCAGATAAAAGTATCAACACTGAAAAAATCAGGAAAAGAAATCAGTCCTGAAGACGAAACCAAACTACTTCAGGAAATCACCGACAAATACAATGAAGAATTGAGTCCCTATTATGCTGCTGCAAGATTGTGGGTGGATGGGGTCATTGATCCTTTGGAAACCAGAAAAATCATCAGCATGGGAATCGAGGCTGCCAACCATGCCCCTATTACAGAGAGGTATAATGTTGGTGTGATACAGACATAAGAAGCAAGAGCCGAGAAGCGAGAGAAAAGAAAAAAGACTTGTGATTTGAGGTTTGAAAGCTTTTTCGGCATGTTTAGAAAATTCCAAATTGAAAAAAGGCTTATTTTTAAAACAACCCATTCTATTTTCCATTCATGCTAAATTTCATTAAATTGGATATTAATTCTGCCCATGGAAAAACTCAGTGAAAACGAACTTCATGCTCTAGTTTCCCTGCTAGATGATAGTGACCGGGAGGTAAAAAGCCATGTGATTGACAAACTGATTTCTATAGGCCATCCTGTGATTCCTTTTTTGGAAAAAAAGTGGGAAGAAAGTTTCAACCCTGCCATTCAAAAAGAAATAGAAGACTTGGTCCACAAGCTTCAGTTTTCACAGTTAAAAGAGAGACTCATTGATTGGAAAAGCTCTCCTGAACAGGATCTGTTGACAGGACTTTGGATCATCAATACCTACCAATACCCGGATCTGGAATTTGAAAAACTGAATGCAGACATGCACCAGATTTATTTTGAGGTATGGACAGCTTTCAAAAACGATCTCCTCCCCTACGAACAGGTAAGGATCATCAACGGCGTTTTGTTCAATTCCCTTCGCTTTTCCGCCAATACTAAGAATTTTCATTCTCCAGGTAACAGCATGCTGAGCAATGTGCTGGAAACCAAAAAAGGTAATCCCATAAGCCTTTGTGCCATTTATCTATTGGTGGCCAAAAAACTCGGTCTTCCAATTTATGGTGTCAATCTACCTAACCTGTTTGTCCTTACTTATAAATCTTCCGATGCTTCTTTCTATATCAATGCCTTTAACAAAGGGCTTATTTTTTCCAGAAAAGACATCGTAAATTACCTAGAGCACCTCAAAATTGAATCAAGGGAAGTGTTTTTTGAACCTTGCTCCAATCAGGATATCATAACAAGGACCCTAAGAAACCTAATCGTCGCGTTTGAAAAACTGGGTGAAATAGAGAAGACAGGAGAAATCAGGGAACTTCTGGAAATTGTTGAGGCTTAACGCAGCTTGATATTGCAGCCTACTGCCCGGCTGGAGGCAGGGCTTGGGTTGCTCTTGTTTTCTATAGCTTTAAGTGCACTTTCAAGATACCTGATGTTGGCACTTTCGGCCAATTGAGGGTTATTGTCTATTGCTCCCCTGTAGGCGACTGCGAATCCCGTTGGGCTAGGAGTGATGACGACGACTTCCGGTAATTTAGTGATTCCGAGCTGTTTGGTGACTACCTGATCAGCATCTACAAGGAAAGGGAAATCCATCTTTTTTTCACCGGCCCTTGCTTTCATTCCATCTGTAGTTTCTTCCTCTTCGATCCCGACATGGGGATTGATCAGCGCAAATACAAAACCCTCCGAAGCAAACTGATTGCTCAAATTCACAATCCTTTCCTCATACAATTTGGAAAAAGGGCAATTGAGACTTGTAAAGACCAAAATAACGGCTTTCGCCTCCCCATGGGATTCGAGGGAAAATACACCTCCTGATACCGCATCTTTCAATTGGAAGTTTTCTACCCTTTGAGCAAAAGAGGATGAAACCAAAAAAAATGTCAGGAGAAATAGAAATAAATTTTTCATTTTCAGGTATGAATTGCGTTATACTATAAATATACGTACAAAGAAGCTACCAGATAGTATAAGTGAGGACTATATCATTTTGGCACTCAATTTTGACCTGATAGTGGTGATCAGAAAATTCGGTATTTTCAATCCTTCCTTTGATCACTTTGTCCTCTAATGTAAATGGTGAAAGTCGGATATTATTCTTAAGGCTGACACCTCTTCTGCCCTGACATTTAAAGATAGATTCCTTAGCCGACCAGGCAATGGTATTGATAAGGGGATCACTTCCAAGAAATTCTATTTCACATTTGTCCAAAAATTTTGGACCTAGACGGACTACCTTTTCTCTGACAAAATCCAAATCAATACCTACAGGCATTTCCTTATGAAAGATGGCTGCCGCAAGACCTTTGGTGTGAGTCATAGACACATGGCCAAAGCCGTCCATGGGGTGCGATTTGCCATTTTCATCTTTATAAAACCCGGGATATGGCAACGAAATACAGTCTAGCGCTTCTTTAATGGCAATTCTTGCACCTTTCCACTCTTTTTTCTTATCAGGGTGTGATATATTGGCAAATGAAAGTTTTTCCCTAAAGCTTAAAAAATCAGTTCCATTTTGGAAGACTTCCTCAATATTCTTTATCGCCAAAGCAGATAAAGGACTTATTTTTTCTATTTTTGTTTGCATAGACCCATTATGGGATGAAGCGCTAATCACCGCAAAATATGGTAAAAATCCAAGTAAATAAACTGCATACATTGACCGGCCATAATGATTGTATTTATGCCTTGGCAGAAGCACCTGACCCAAGGTATTTTTTTACAGGGTCAGGAGATGGAATGGTAGTTTTATGGGATTTAGATGATCCAAGGGACGGAAAACTGATTGCCAAGGTCAATCATTCTGTATATGCACTAGAGGTCGATACCCAACGAAACCAATTGATTATAGGCCATAATTTTGAAGGAATCCACGTGATAGATTTGGTGGACCAAAAGGAACTTTGGTCTTTGAATATTACCAATCAATCCATATTTGACATCAAAATATCCGGCAACAATATTTTTGTAGGTACCGCAGATGGTTTGATTATCGTCATTGATACCGAAACCAGGGCAGTAAAAAGACATCTTAAAATCTCAGAAAAGAGCGTCAGGGTTCTTGCCATCAGCCCTGCAGGCGACAGAATAGCCGCAGGCCTTAGTGACCACAGCATCAAAGTTTTTGATTTGAATACGCTCGAGCCAATCTTCAACCTGATTTCTCACAGCAATTCTGTATTTGCACTTGGATATGATCCAAACACCTCAGTGCTGATCAGTGGAGGAAGGGATGCAAGCCTTAAAATCTGGAATTCAGGAGATTATTCATTAAAGCAGACCATAATCGCCCATTTGTATGCCATAAATTATTTGGCCTTCCGTGAAGATGGCAGATATTTTGTAACTTGTAGTATGGACAAATCCATCAAAGTATGGGACGCCGAATCCTACAAACTTCTCAAGGTCATCGACAAGGCAAGGTATGCGGGTCATGGCACCTCTATCAATAAAGTGGCATGGAGCCGATACAACCAAAACATTATTTCCATCAGTGACGATAGAAAAATCTCTATCTGGAACTTAGAATTTTGAAAAACATGAACATAACCTCTAAAGAAATTAGCCAAAAGTCCTTTGAGAAAAATTTTCGGGGATACGACAAGGATGAAGTAACCGCATTTTTGGGCGTATTGGCAGATGAATGGGACAAATTGCAGGCAGAAAAAAAAGAACTCGAAAGGGAACTTCAAAACAGCCAAAGAGAGGCAAAAAAACTCAAAGATGTAGAAGAATCCCTCTTTAGAACTTTGAAAACAGCAGAAGATACCGGAGCCAGTATCATCGAAGAGGCAAGTATTGCTGCTTCCGAGATCTTGGCCGAGGCCCATCACAATGCGGATTCGATGGTCAATGAAGCAAAGAGAAATTCCCAGAATCTGATCGAAACTGCTGAATCCAAGGCAAAACAGATCATGGAGGAACTGAAGGAAAATGTCAAAAGCCTTGTAGAAAGCTATGAGAAACTGATCAAAGAAAGGGAGCTGATCATCAAGAACATGAAGCGCCTTTCCGAAGATCTGGATGATAAAATCACCACCTCCAACGAATCCTTCAAAAAAGTAAATGTGCAGGCACATGCCAAAGTGGTCGAAGAACTCAGCAGGACCAAAGCTTTTACCATCGCAAATATTGCCTCTGTTCAGGAGGATGATGCGCCAATGACCAAACAAATCATGCCTGAAGAACCCGAAGAAAAATCTTCCCAAAAGACAGATGAGCCTATTACTACGACACAAGCAGATGAAACCGAAGAAATCGTCCAATCAGAAACCGAGGAAATGGTAGAATTGGTCGAAGAATCGAAATCCGAAACCATCCCCGAGGTACAAGAACCAGAGGCTGATAGCCGTAAAGATGAAAAACCCGAGGAGGCAAAAGCAAAACCTGATAAAGGAAGCTCATTTTTTGACCAGTTTGATTGATGGGAAAAGTATCACTTGAAGGGATAGAATTTCATGCCTATCATGGTGTGTTCACCGAAGAGACCAAATTGGGCAATAGGTTTACTGTAGATATCCACGTGGAGACCGACTTCCGTAAAGCCATGCTTGATGACGACTTAAAGTCAACAGTGGACTATGCCAAGCTCTACAAAATCGCCAAAGCCCACATGCTGGAACCGGTCAAATTATTGGAACATCTGGCACACCTGATGATTCAGGATATCAACAAGGAATATCCTGATCTAAAATCAGTCATCGTAAAAATCAAAAAACACAATCCTGCACTCGGAGGGGTGGTCAATTTCTCCGTGGTGACAGTGACCTATCCTGAAGACTATGCATAAAAATCAAATTCTAGCAATCATACTCCTATTTGTATTTCAAGTTTCATTTGCCCAAACGGAGCCATATAAAATATTTGACAGCAAAGGAAAAGAAGTTTCTTTTGAAAATCTGCTCAAAGATGCGAATAAGTCTGAGGTAGTATTTTTTGGGGAACTCCATAATAACAGCCTTGCCCATTGGCTTCAATTGCAGCTTTTGAAAGGTCTTCATGAAAATGGAGGAAGAGTGGTCCTTGCCGGAGAATTCTTTGAAAGAGATGACCAACTGAATATCGAGGAATGGTTTGCAGGGAAAATGACGGATAAAAACTTTGAGGCTGAAGCCAAGCTTTGGAACAACTATCAGGTGGACTACAAGCCGATGATGCTCTACGCGAAGAAAAATAATATCCCCTTTGTTGCCTCGAATATCCCGAGAAAATACGCTTCCATGGTCAGCAGAAACGGATTGACAGTTTTGGACAGCCTCTCTGAGGAAGCCAAAAAATATGTGGCACCTTTGCCAATTGAGGTGGATAAAAACCTTCCAGGCTATGTGGGCATGAAGGACATGATGCACGGGTCTGGTATGAATGCTGACTACATGGTTGAAGCTCAGGCTGTCAAGGATGCCACGATGGCCTATTCACTTTTTGGCTATCTCGAAAAAGGAAATGCCCTTTTTCACGTCAATGGCTCCTACCATTCCAATAATTATGAGGGGATAATATGGTACCTAAAAAAGGATTTTCCAAAAACTAAAATCCTGACCATTTCCACTGTTGAGCAAGAAAACATCAAAGAATTGGAAGAAAAATCCAAGGGCATCGCAGATTTTATAATCGTGTTGCCTTTAGACAGTCCCAAAAGTTACTGATCTAAGATGTACTCCCAAGCTGAATCTTCAAAAATCCGACAGGATTTCTGGACTGCTTTTGGGCAATACATGAAGCCCGTACCTTCCGCCCAGGGATACCGGATCAATTGGCAAAATTATAAAACAGGTGTCAAAGACGTCTATTTCAGGATGAAAACCGAGAGAGATTTTATCTCGATCGGAATAGAAATATGCCATAGGGACGATGAAATGCAACAACTTTACTTTGAGCAGTTTCAAGAATTCCGAAAATTGTTGGAAGCAGAACTTGGTGAAACATGGGATTGGGACCTCCACCAATTTGATGATTTAGGAAAAATTGTATCCCGGATCGAAAAAGTCAAAAAAGGATTGAATGTATTTAACCAGACAGATTGGCCGGAAATCATCAGTTTTTTAAAGCCAAGAATAATTGCATTGGATGCTTTTTGGGCGAATATCAAGCCTGCTTTTGAGGATTTATGAAACAACCTTTGAGGTCTACTCTTTGGAAGAATTAGGACCTCGAAGGTTTTAAACCAAGAAATTACAATTACACTTTTTCAAGGAAAACCATTTATTCCAAAAGAAGGTCCATTGGTAGGTATTCTTCAACATTTATCTCGTGCACTTTTTTGAATTCTTCCAAATCTCCGAACCACCCTAAAACTTCGTCTCTTCTAATTTTTGATGGCTTAGATGACAAATAGGAATTATAGGATGAATATTGCCAATCAGAAGGTTCTTTTCTGAGGCCATGTTTAACAGGGTTGTGATGAATATATATAATCAGCCTAGTGTAATATTCATCCGATTCAACTTTTTTCCTCTTAAATTTCCTTTGGAATAATCCCCCGTTTCTTGTGTATAATTTGTTAAAACTTTTGGTGTAAGCGTTCAAAAAATCCCCAATTGATTTTACAATTTCTTCATGATTACAATTGTCTTTAACCCTAACCATAAAATGAAAATACCGGCCATACAACCCAGGCTAAAAACCAGCAAAATAGTTAACAGTAAAGTTTTTTTCATTCCAATT
>NZ_CDSBKL010000068.1:0-14903 GCF_977115555.1 Aquiflexum sp. | reverse complement strand
AAATCGACAAAAGCCAATTCTTGCCTTATTTCTATTATAGGCATAGTCTGCCCGATAAGTCGTTTTTTGAAGAGGTGAAGCAAGTATTGCCAGGAGAAATCATCAGGTTGGATTTCAAAGGCAATGAAATCCACAGGGAGAAAATGGTTTTGGAACCAATCCAAAAACATGAAACTAGCCAAATTATATTTGAAGAAAAGCTAAAAGAAGCAGTCTCTAGAGGTTTTGCTGCTGAAAAACCCGTCGGAATGGTACTCAGCGGAGGCGCAGACAGTAGTTTATTGTATGCCGTTTGGTATGAACTTACCGGTCAAAAAATACCAACCTACACTGTCGCTTTGGAAAGTAGACTACAAGGCAAATACAGTGACCCCCATTTTGTAAGGATTTTTAACCGACATTATCCTTCCGAAAACAGAGAAATCCGGGTGAATAAAGCAACGGTCATAGAAAATTGGGATGACTACATCCAATCCATGGACCAACCTATCGGAGACAGCGCAGGGTTTTTGACCTGGTTGGTAGCCAAGGAGGCCAAAGAAGATGTCAAAGTCTTGGTGTCTGGGGCAGGGGCGGATGAGCTTTTTGCAGGGTACAACAGGCACCGGGCTTTCAGGCATTATCTGAACCATTCCAAAGTTTTGAAGCAGATTGCCACAATTTCAGATTTTCCTTTGCCGGGGTATTTGAAAAAACTCCTTCAAAGCATTTCCAAGAGTCCTGAAGACACTTTTATACAAATGGCGGCGGTTGATCAAATTCCTGAAAATTACCTCCCTTTGTTCAGACCTTGGTATCCCAAAAGCGAGTTTGATTTCAAGAATGCCTTGGATTGGGACCGAACATTTTACCTGGTGAATGACATACTCAAGATCCATGATAACGCCTGCATGGCACATGGGATTGAAGGACGGGCACCTTACCTATATTCCGGGCTTTTGGAATTTGCTCTTGGGCAGACAGAGCAGGAATTGTTGAAGACCAAGGGAAAAGTTTTGATCAAAGAGGCGCTCAGAAAGCGTGGTTTGGCGCAGATTGCTGACCGAAAGAAATTGGGATTTGGCTTGCCCTTGCAGGAATGGATGGGGCAGAGCGACTTCAGAGAATGGGTTTTTGGGCCCATCCGACAGCTATCAAAAGAATGGGGGGAAAGTTTTCCACCTGAAATGTATAAATTTGTAGCCCAGCCTGAAAAAGCAGATAAGCGACATTTCCTTCTGGTTTGGAACATGTTTATCCTAGCCTCTTGGCTGACAAAGTTTTCAAAATGAAAATCGTTTATATCCACCAGTATTTTGTCACCCCTTCTGAAGGAGGAGGAACCCGCTCTTACCACTTGGCTAAGGGCATGGTGGAGGCGGGAATTGAGGTAGAAATGATCACTTCCCATTCTGAAAACTACTATGATTTCAAGCTCATCGATGGGATCAAAGTACATTACCTGCCTGTTCCATACCGACAGGAATATGGGTTTTTCAGACGGATATGGGCATTTTCGACATTTGTGAATCAGGCGAAGAAGTTTTTACGCAAATTGCCAAGGCCTGATTTTCTATACATTACCTCGACGCCATTGACGACAGGATGGATTGGATTGTGGGCAAAGAAAAAGCTGGCGATTCCTTTCATTTTTGAAGTCCGGGACCTGTGGCCGGATGCACCGATACAGGTAGGGGCGATCCAAAATCCCATTTTGAAGAAAATGTTATACAGCCTTGAATCCAGGATTTACCGTCATGCTTTCAAGATTGTGGCCCTTTCTCCCGGGATTGCCAACTCTATCCGCGAAAAGTGTGATTCCTGCAAAATCCATTTAATTCCCAACTTTTCAGATACTGCTTTTTTCCATCCTGTGGAGAAAAATGGACAAATACTTCAAAAATTTGGACTTGAGCCTAAGTTTACGATCGCCTATGCAGGTGCTATCGGTCAGGTGAACGCTATCCATGAAATGTTGATTTTGGCTAAAATGGCACAGGATAAAGGGAAGGATTATCAGTTTGTTGTCATGGGAAAAGGATCCATGCTCAACCCACTCCTACAAAAGGCAAAGGATTTGGGACTTAAAAATTTCTTCTATTTCCCTTTTGGGAGCAAAGAAGAAGTGCGGCAGCTCTTGGGGGTTTCGGACATGGCCATGGTTACTTTTGCCCATCTGCCTGTGTTGAAAACCAACAGTCCCAACAAGTTTTTCGATGCTTTGGCAGCCGGAAAGGGAATCATCGTCAACCACAAAGGATGGGTATACCAATTGGTAAAAGAATACCGTCTTGGGGTTTATTTCAATCCTGAGGGACCCGAAGAGGCTTTTGATAAAATTGAAAAAATTGCCTCTAGTCCCAGATTGCTCAAAGAAACACAACATAATTCCCGGGAATTGGCAGAGAAATATTTTTCCAAAGAGATAGCTGTACAAAGGCTTTTGGCAGTGATCGACCCTGATAAATTCGGGAAGGAATTCAGGGACGAGGTTTATATCCTGACAGCTTAAAGATTTTTTCAGTATCGGATTCTGCCATCAATTCCCAAAGTGGTACCTCATTGTTGAATTGGTAGTCATCCACAATATTCCATCCGAGCCATCTTCCAACCCTTCCCGGCGCATCAGGGCTGATTTCAACAGTGGACGGCGCTTCACCGGTATATTTTCTGATCTCAAAAGGATTTGTTTCAAACAAAAGGTCATTTTCCACAAAATAGGACCATATCATTTCTTCATTGTCGAAGCAGGCAGCAACTTCTTCACCCGAATATCCAATGATGAATTCATCCGGCGTGCATGGCAGGATGGCCTTGGTAAAATGATAAGCTTTACCATAGTAGATCATTTCGGCAACTAGAGAGTTTTGCTTAAGGTCGGTCTTATTGTATGCAGAAGAAATTGCGGTGACAATCATCGGGACAATGTACTTTGCTTCATATCTTTTTGCGATATATTCCGGTAAGTCAGGTGCCTGAAACCTGTGATCGGCAGGCAGGAAGTAATCCAAGCCGATGACAATCATTTCGGAATCCACATACAGATCAGAGCTAAAACCGCTGACAAAGGTGTAGACTTTAGGAATTTTAAATTCAGGAAAATAATGCTTGATGTACTTGAAGGCATTCCCCAAGTCTTTTTCCAGATCTTCGATATCAGGGTAATGGATCATCACCTCATCATAGAGTTCTCGCATCAGTGTATCCTGATGGGCGACTAGAAGTTCGGAGGCCAATTCCTCTTTAGTCGGGTAAGTCGATGTCAGCAGGTACTTTTCAGCAAAGTAGGGATGCTGCTCAAATAGGTAGCTAAAGTCTTCCGCCGATTTGGCATCAAAAAATTCTTTTTCCAACCTGACTATCTCCAAATCGACTTCTGTTTTTAGAATATCTTCGTCCAATCGGCATTCTTCAGGTTCTTGTTTGCAGGATGAAAAAAGAGTGACTAGGATCAAAATAGCAGGTAAAAGGATTTGGTTTTTCATAAGAATGCCTTGCTGAAATGGAATTTGGCCAAATCTACAAGGAATCTTAAAATTATTGGTTGATTTTTTGGCAAAGTCCACATTTGGAGAATTTCAGAAAGCTGATTTTAGTTACAATATTTTTACGCTTGTTTACAAATTACAGGTGTTGATACCAATTTATCTAACATATGTTGACTAGGTAGGTTTACAGGGTACTCAAATAAACACTTAACCAACAAAATTTATGAAAACTATCAAATCAAAATTGTCATTGCTGACAGTATTTATGCTGTCATTGACTCTTGTTTTTTTCTCTTCCTGCAATGAGGAAGAGACCCCTATGCCGGATCCAAATATTGTCCAGGTAGCTTCAGCGAATACCAATTTTTCAACGCTTGTCGCTGCTGTTCAGACTGCAGGCTTGGCGGAAACACTTTCCGGAACAGGACCATTTACTGTTTTTGCACCTACCAATGATGCATTCAACAGATTTCTTAGTGCAAATTCACTCACCGCAGATCAATTATTGGCTTCTAATGGATTGGGTGAAACTTTGACTTATCACGTTGTCGGAGCTTCTGTACCTTCCTCAGCTGTGTCGGCAGGTAAAGTTACCTCTGTTTCGGGAGATCCTTTTTATGTGAGCATAGCACCAAACAATGAAATATGGATCAATGGGAATGCAAAAATAACAGCAACGGATGTGGCCGCTTCCAACGGCATTATTCATGTGTTAGATTATGTCATTACCCCTCCGACCCAAAATATTGCTGAAATTGCCATTGCTTCCTCCACAGCTGCACAACCTGAATTTACCCAATTGGTGGCAGCCCTTGTGAGAGCAAATCTTGCGGGAGCTTTCCAAGGTGGTTTTGACGATGATTTTACAGTTTTCGCTCCAACAGACGCGGCTTTTCAAAATCTTTATGCTGCTTTGGGAGTGACAAGTGTTGATGAGATTCCATTAGAGACTTTGACTGCTGTTTTGCAATATCATGTGGTTCCGGCAAGAGCTTTTTCACAGGATTTGAGAGAAGGAGCTTCTTTGCCTACTTTGTTGACTGGACAAAACCTGACTGTAAACCTATCCAATCTACAGATCAATGATTCCGGTTTAGTTGCTGAGGCATTGAATATTCATGCTACCAATGGCGTGATCCATGTGATCAATAAAGTATTATTACCTGAATAACTGTTAGCAGATCACGGTTCGAAGTGGGTATTTTGGGGATCTGATTTTAAATTGTATAAACCCTATCAATCAATCTCCAAGATCTTGAATCCCTTCAAAAATTGCTTTATACTATTTATTTGGTAAAGCTTTACTTGCTTTTAGACATTTAAAAAAATGAATAAAGAAGTACCGGCAAACCCCGGTACTTTTTTTTACTCGTTATTTTTTGATTATTTCAATCCGTGGAAAACAAACTTGTATTTGGGAAGGCTTTGATAAAATACGTGAGTTTGAAAAAACTCCGCAATTACTTTTTGCTTTTATCTTCCTTCCAAGTCAGCAGAATGCTTGGAAAGGCAAGGATATGGGGCTATCCGACTACCTTATCCATAGAACCGACTACAAGCTGTAATCTTCGCTGTCCGGAATGTCCAAGTGGATTAAGGAGTTTTTCCAGACCGACGGGTATGATTGAAGAACGTTTGTTTCAAAACATCATAGACCAATCCAAAGATTACCTCACTTACCTTCATATTTATTTTCAGGGAGAACCTTTTCTTCATCCAAGATTTTTGGAAATGGTTTCCTATGCTGATAAAAATAAGGTTTTCACTTCCACTTCTACCAATGCCCACTACCTGAATGAAAAGAATGTGGCTTCCGTCCTGACCTCTGGACTCAAGCAACTGATCGTGTCCATGGATGGCATCACGCAAGAAATCTATGAGGATTACAGGATTGGAGGAAATCTGGAAAAAGTAAAAACGGGACTTTCATTGCTGCTCAAAAAGAGAAAAGAAAGCAAACAACTTTTTCCAAGAATTGTCCTTCAGTTTCTCGTCACGGGCAAAAATGAACATCAGATTCCCGCTTTGAAAGCATGGGCAAAAGAAGTCGGTGTAGACGAACTGCAACTGAAGACTACCCAAATCTATGATTTTGAAAACGGGTCACCTTTGATTCCTTCCGACCACAGGTATTCCCGATATTTACCAAAAGGAGATGGTACCTGGAAACTTAAAAAGGAAATCGAAAACAAATGCTGGCGGATGTGGCAGGGAGCAGTATTCACTTGGGATGGAAAGATGTTGCCTTGCTGTTTTGACAAGGACGGTCAACATGTAATGGGTAAAATCAAAGACACCGGCTTCAAGGAAATCTGGAAAAATGAAGCCTATACCAATTTTAGGAAACAATTGTTGGAGGATAGGGCCCAAATTGATATCTGTAAAAACTGTACAGAGTAATTGGGATAGGCCTAATTTAATTGCAGGGATATTTCTTTACTGCATGGAATAGTTATCTTTACGCAGATTTTCTCCTATTTTACATAGAAAACGCCCTAGGTTTATACACCTCCTGACATCAAGTATAGCCAAGTTGCCAAGCAAATGACACACCAATACCTTATGTATTTTCAGCCTAAATTATTTCTAAAAAAAGCTTTAGGGATATTTTTCATTACGTTTTCATTGATTAGTTTCCAAATAGAATTCACCCAAGCCCAATCCATGGCTGACCTCAGTGCCATCAATGTGGACGACTTGTCAGATGCCCAAATCCAGGAATTGATAAGAAGGGCGGGTGAAGCAGGATTGTCAGAATCGGAATTGATACAGATGGCAAGACTTAGGGGGGTTTCGGAAGCTGAGTTGGAAAAATTGAAAAAAAGGATTGAAAAAATGGAAATCTCAGGTTCGGAGGGAAGGCCCGGCGCTACCTCTTCCAAAAGAGAACCAAGGAAACAAGGTGACCTGAATGAAATTACAAGTGGCTTATTCCAGGAACAGGATAACATCAGCTTGGCCGATCAGCCATCCCCCTTTTTTGGTATGGATATTTTTTATAATAAAAAAAGAAGGTTGAGTTTCGAGCCTAATCTGAACATTGCCACACCCAAGAATTATATACTCGGTCCGGGAGACCTGATATACATAGATGTATATGGTCAATCGGAAAAATATTATGAAGCTGTAGTCAGTTCGGATGGATTTATACTCCTTGACAATGTGGGTCCTGTCGGGCTTTCCGGCAAAACCATTGAAGATGCTGCCGTCATTATCAAAAACAGACTTTCCAATTTTTATGCAGGAATGACAGGAAGTAATCCCAATACCTTTATGCAGGTTACCCTTGGCAATGTCAGGACGATCAAGGTACACTTGGTGGGCGAATTGAGGTTACCGGGAACATTTACCCTGAGCGCTTTCAGTACGGTTTTCAATGCACTTTATGCTGCAGGAGGACCGAATGACAATGGTACCATGCGCCAAGTGAAAATAATAAGGGATGGCAAAATCGTCTCTGAGGTGGATATTTATGATTTTTTGGTCAATGGCAATGCCAATTTGAATTTCCAGCTCAAGGATCAGGATGTAGTCATGGTTGATCCGTTTTTGTCCAGAGTCAGTGTATTGGGAGAGGTAAAAAGGCCCAAAATCTTTGAAGTGAAGGACGGGGAGACCTTTGCGGATCTTCTGAAATTTGCTGGGGGATTTACTGATTTGGCTTTCAAAGACCGCATCAATGTCATAAGAATCACAGGGAAGGAAAAAGCAGTTTCAGATATTTTCAATGAACAATTTTCGATTTTCACGGTCAAGGGTGGCGATGAATATACCGTAACCAAAGTTTTGAATAGGTTCTCTAACAGGGTACAAATCAAAGGAGCGGTTTTTAGAGAAGGAAATTTCTCGCTTACGGAAGGGTTGACACTTTCACAGCTGATCAAAAATGCAGACGGTATCAGGGGAGAGGCTTACCTAGAAAGGGCAAGCATCCTGAGGACTTATGATGACCTCACCACAGAGATGATTTCTGTAAATCTGCGTGGTATCATGGAAGGCACTGCCCCCGACATTCCACTCCAAAGAGAGGATGTGGTCAGGGTTTCGAGTATCTATGACCTTCAGGAGGAGTTTTATGTACAGATCAATGGAGAAGTCAAAAATCCAGGCACTTACCCTTATTCAAAACAGATGACCGCTGAAGACCTCATTATCTTAGCAGGGGGATTGCGAGAATCTGCCAACATTGAGGACGTCGAAATCGCCCGCAGGTCTGGCACTACAGATTCAGGGACTTTTTCAGAATTGATCCCCATCAAAATTAACATAGGCTTGGATATACAGGAAAATCCCATCAACCTTCAGCCTTATGACAATGTAGTGGTCAGGAGGAAGCCGAATTTTACATTGAGCAAACAGGTACAAATAGAAGGTCAGGTCAATTCGCCAGGGATATTTTCAGTTCAAACAGCAGAAGAGAGAATTTCCGATGTGATCAGAAGAGCTGGTGGGCTAACTCCGTATGCGTATACCAAAGGGGCTACCTTGATCCGGAGAACGGAGTTTTTTGATACAGAATCTGAGCAGCTCAGAAGACAGAGAAACCTGCAGGACTTGCAGCAGAAAATGCAGCAGAATCCAAACAACACCGAAGCACAGGAATTGCTGTTGCAGCGATTGTTTCTCGAAATCGGGAACGTCGATCTCGGAACCTCAGAAGGAGCAATTGCAGCCCAATCCAAAAAAGAGGCTATTACGGGTATTTCCGAAACCAAAGCAGATTTGGCTCCTATCAGAATAAGGCAGACTGAGGCAGTAGCCATAGATTTGGAGGAAATTCTCAAGAATCCGGGTTCCGACAAAGACCTCATTCTCGAGGAAGGAGATGTAATCTCCATCCCCCGTCAATTGCAAACTGTACGGATGAGGGGAAATGTTGTTTACCCGGCAACAGTCCGGTTTGAGATGGAAAAAGGAACGAAATTCTATATTAACAGGGCGGGGGGTTTTGATATCAGAGCCAATAGGAAAAGAACATATGTTGTCTATGCCAATGGAGAAGTGGCACGGACAAAAAGCTTTTTGGGACTCAGATCATATCCGGCTGTAGCTCCCGGCGCAGAAGTCATCGTGCCATCCAAAGAACCAAGAATTCCGGTAAGGCCAGGAGATATTGTAGGAATTGCAACAGCCCTTGCTACGCTTGCATTGGTAATTACTCAAATCATTCAATAACAATATGAAAGGAGAACAACATATTTTGGATGATAAAATTACTTTTAAGGAAGTTATCCTCAACCTCCGAAGTTGGGTATATTTTTTTATTGGTCATTGGAAATTCTTCCTTTTTGCAGTGTTAGCCGGGATTGTTTTAGGTGCTTTGGTATCTATCTTCAAGAAACCAGTTTATCATGCTGAGACCACATTTGTATTGGAGGAATCCGATATGGGGGGTATGGGACAGGTTTCGGGGCTTGCCTCTTTGCTCGGGATCAATTTGGGTTCTATGAGCGGTCCTTCCGGGATTTTCCAAGGGGAAAACATCATGGAGCTCTATAAATCTGACAACATGCTGGGCAAAACACTTTTGAGCCCATTTGATAACAATACACTTCTCATCGATAGGTTTATTGAATCCAACAAGCTTGACAAAAAATGGGCAAGTAAAGTGGATTTGGCGAGTCTTGATTTCTCGATTTCAAGGGAGAGTTTTTCTGTGACACAGGATTCAGTGGTCAAGGAAATTTCAAAATTGATCAGGGAAAAGCATCTGTCAGTAGAAAAACCTAACAGGAAGTTGAGTATCATCTATGTGACTGTGAGTGCTAAGGATGAGCAGTTTGCAAAGGTTTTCAATGAGTCCATGGTAGAAAACGTCAATACTTTTTACCTCGAGACCAAGACCAAAAAGACTGCTGAAAATCTTACCATTCTTCAGATGCAGGCAGACAGCGTGAGGGCAGTATTGGATGAGAACCTGATGGAATTTGCAAACATTGCAGACAGGATTCCTTTTCCAAATGCCCTTGTACAAAGCGCTACCGTGGAGAGCAGGAAAAAACAAATAGATATTCAGGCGGCGTCATCTGTATTTGCAGAGATTACCAAAAATCTTGAAATCGCTAAAGTCAATCACCGCAACAATTCACCCTTGATTCAGATCATCGATTCTCCGAGATATCCATTGAAAAGTACTAGGATCAAATTCTTGAAAGGAACTGTCTTTGGTGCTGCAATAATGGTATTTTTGGCTATGGCTTTCTTATATTTCAGACAATTATACCGCCTTCATATCGAAGAGAGTTGAATTTTCATCATGTCTAGATATGATAGAAAAAATCACTTCCCATACTTTTACCGGCCTGTTCAAGAGTAAATCGATACAGAACTTTATTTTTTTGATTACGATTCAGGCTTCCAATATTGTGATCACGCTGATTTCAATGCCCCTGCTGATCCAGGGTATTGGAGTAGATCAGTTCGGTTTGGTCAATCTTTCGCTATCGGTGATTATTCTAGCCAATATATTGGTTGGATTTGGCTATAACCTCAGCGGTCCAAGGGAAGTTGCTATCTATCAAAATGACAAAGAGACCCTTTCCCAAATTGTTTCCAATATTGTTTTTAGTAAAGTTCTGATGGCATTATTGGCCACATTAGGGATTGTGGTGTCGATTTTTGGACTGAACATGTTCAAAGAATATCAGTGGATATTACTCTTTTCGGTCTTGCTGCTGTTTTCTGAAGCGACCCTTCCTCTTTGGTTTTTTCAGGGGATGGAAAAAATGAAGTTAATTTCCATCGCCAATATATTCAGCAAGCTGCTTTATTTGATGGGGATTGTACTTTTTATCCATGCTCCTGAATCTGCAAAATGGGTCAATTTCATCATGGGGGCTTCTGGTTTGGGGATCAATATCCTGCTGTTGCTCTATATCCATTTCATGCTGGAGATCAGGTTTTATAAGCCAAAATTTGTACAGCTATTTTCATCTCTAAAAGATAACGGACTCTTTTTCTTATCCAATATTGCAACCCATATATCAGTCAATGGGGGTCTGATTGTGCTTAGTTTCTTTGCTACTGCGGAGATTTTAGGAATGTTTAGCTTGGCAGAGCGGATTTCTATGGTCCTGAGAATGTTTCCTTCGATGGTGATCCATTCTATCTATCCCAATGCCACAAAACTCTTAAAGGAAGACCTCGGCCAATTCGTTGTTTTTTTGAGGAAGGCTTATTTCAGTACGATGATAGTAGCTCTTTTTGTTTCCCTGACCACTTTTGCTTTGGCCCCTTTTATCATACAGTTATTAGCCAAAACCCGATTTGAAGAATCCGTCATTTATCTCAGGATTTTGGCTTTTATCCCCTTTCTTGCCTGTCTCAATATTGCCAACGTGGTGATATTTTTGGGCAGGGACCAAAAGGAATTGATGTTCCGCTCTTCTTGGATTTTACTGCTATTTATGCTCCCCGTTTGCTTCCTGCTGTCTTATTATTTTGGAGGGATAGGTTTGTGTTATGGCTTATTGTCCACGGAGTTGGTAGTTTTGCTGATCTGCACTGTCCTGAATCTCATGAAGAATAGGGATATTATAAGGGCTTTTTGGAAAGGTGGGATTTAGGTATTTAAAAAGGTTAATATTAAAATCCGGACAGAAAATCTTAATTTTGGCACTTTCGATTGTGTGAATAAGAAAGTTTCCCAATTAAAACCGGATTTCTAAAATTTTTGAATGAACCCTAATTCTCCAGCCAAAGTAGCCATCATCATAGTCAACTGGAATGGATATGACCTGACTAAAACCTGTTTGGTTTCCCTCAGAGAAATCCATTATCCCAATTTCCAGACTGTTTTGATAGATAATGGTTCATTGGACCAATCAGGTGATAAACTTAAAAGTGAATTTCCGGAAATTGAATTGATTGCATGTTCTGAAAATCTTGGATTTACCGGAGGCAATAACTTAGGCATCAAATGGGCCTTAGAAAATTACCATGATTATGTGCTGCTGCTAAACAATGACACAGTCGTCGAGCCTGATTTTCTTCAGCCTTTGGTTTCTTTTTTGGAACGGAATCATGACTATGGCGCGGCCCAACCAAAGATCATGTTTGAAAAGGAGCGGAATAAAATCTGGAATGCAGGTGGGGGATATTTCAAATGGCTGGTAATGAGCTGGTCGGTAGGGATAGGGAAAGAAGATCATGGACAGTTCGATGAAGAAAAAGATACTCCATGGATTACAGGTTGTGCCATGATGGTCAGATCGGACGTGATAAAGGAGGCAGGGATGTTGGATAACAGATTTTTTGCCTATTACGAAGATGTGGAGTGGTCACTTCGGATCCAAAAATCAGGATACAGACTCCGGTACCTTCCCAAATCAAAGATTTACCATGTAGCAGGGGGTTCCTCCAAAAAAATCAAAACCAAGGAAGGCATTGTTCCGCCGATTATTCATTTTTACCGGACGAGAAACCATCTCTTTTTAATCCGAAAACATGCAAATCCTCTGTCCTTTGTATTAAGTTTGGTGTACCAAACTGCAAAAAACGCTGCTTTCATTATCTACCTGGCTTTTATTGGTAGGTTCCAAAAAGTAAAAGCAATTTTAAAAGGTCATTTTGAAGGCCTTTTTGCCAAATGAAATCCATTGATGAATAGTTCTGACAAGCAAATTTACCCCGACATTGAAGCTTATTCCAAAGAAATCGGGCTGAGTCCTGAGGTTCTTGCAGAAGCCTTCAAACTCGAAAACCATTACCACAAATTGTTGATCAATGAACAGAGCTCTAAGAAAAGGGAAGCTTTGTATGATGAATTCTATTCCAACCTGTTGCAGTTTTATGGCAGAACAGCAAAAGAAGATGATTCCCTAGAGAACAGGATCGCGACCAAAGACCCACAGGTTACACTTTTTGAAAAGGAATTGATAGGAAAATCCATCATTGATTTCGGTTGTGGAGAGGGGTATTTTCTGATGAATATCCAAAAGAAGATTCCATACAAAAAGCTGACTGGCGTAGATGTTTTTATTCCCGATACGCTCAAAAACCATCCCCAAATCCAATTCATTGCTTCAGGTATCATCAATTTCAAGACTGAAGAGAAATTTGAATTGGCCTTTTCCGACAATGTGATCGAACATCTTTCCCCCTTGGATTTGATGGACCATCTGCGGTCAGTCTATGAAAGTCTGGTTCCTGGTGGAAAATTTATTCTCGTCATGCCAAACAGGCTTTTTGGTCCGATGGATGTAACCCGGATTTTGGATAATTCCAGCTCTGGGAGAATTCAGGCGCAGGGGGGACATCTCAACGAGTCTACTTATCATGAAATGGTCAGTGCCTTGTCAAAAACAGGATTTATAAATTTTGAAACTGTACTTCCAATCCCCAAATTCAAGTACAGTACTTTTAAAAACAACCGAATCAAGACAGACTGGATCATCGGCATAGAGCAAAGTAATTTTTTATTGAATATATTCAGGGGGATAAAAGTCAAAGGAAGATGCCCGGTGAGGTTTACCGTGACTTTGATCTGCCAAAAGCCTGAACTGCATTGATCGCACAGATACTCTTTGTTTTTGCCCTTTTGGGTTATGCTGTACTCCTATACTACACGCTGAAGGCCATGGTCTTCAAAGGAAAATGGGAGTATGTCGTGTATTTTCTTGCGGCATACCTTCCTTTTCACATTACTTTTCTGAGCATCGTATTTCAGGCTACCAATTCTACCATTCCGGTCACCTTGTTTCAATTGGCGAAAGACTTGATGGTCATCGTTTCAGTGTTTCTTTTTGTGTTGTACAATAGGAAGATATTTGATTATCCTTTTCGGCTTCATAGGGTGGACTGGCTGATTTTGTCTTTCCTTGGATTGGCATTCCTGTTTCTTCTTTTACCTCTGGGTGATACCGGATTTGTCAATAAAGCCCTTTATTTCAAAAATTTGCTTATCCCTGCCTTGGTCTATTTTGTGGGGAGAAATACCGTATTCGATGAACTGGAAGTCAAGAGGCTCTTTCAGGTTATTTTTGTAATTGCTGTTTCTGCATTTGCTGTCAATCTCTTGGAAGGTTTGATCAACACCCACCTGCAAAACTATACCGGCTATGCGCTCTTCAATCAGGTGGTTAACAACATGGAACCCTCCGGGAATTTCGGCCTTTCCTGGACATTCGAAACACAAGCCATCACCAAGCGATTCGCATCATTTTTCTCTGATCCCTTGGAAATGGCAAGTTCTGTTTTGTTGGGCTTTGCAGCTGGACTTATCTGGTTTCTGACTTCCAAAAGGGAAGATTCCTTTCCTTACATTTTGGTCATGCTATGCTCGATGGGAAGTTTGTTTTTCTCAAGTTCAAGAGCAGCTTTTGGAGCTTTCTTTATCATGATCTTCTTTATTGCGGTGATTTTTAAGCTCAATCGGTTGATCCTTTTTGGATTCAGTTTGGTCATTTTCTTTATAGTTTTTGTGATTTTCTTTGCTTCGGAGGATTTTTATTATTTTGTTCTCGACACCCTTACATTCCAAAATGCCTCAAGTGTGGGGCATGTGCTGGAATGGCTCAATGCGCTTGAATCAATGATTGAGAATCCATTCGGTGTGGGTTTGGCTATGAGTGGCAATTCGGGAAGTGTCAGCGATGAGGCGAGAATCGGGGGAGAAAACCAGTTCCTGATTTATGGGGTTCAGATGGGATTTTTGGGGATGTTTTTATATATCCTGTTGCTCAGTTATTCCATTATCCGATCCATCAGGGTGTTTAGGCTTACAGAAAATGTCATGTCGGCAAGAATTGCATTTACAGCTGCAGCTGTCAAAACAGGGCTTTTGTTGCCACTTTTCACTGCCAATGCCGAGCTGTACACCTATGTGAGTTGGATTTCATGGTGGATGGTGGGATATGCTATGAATGAATACTCCAAAATCCGAAACAATAATGTCTAAACCCAAGGTTTTGATCGATGTGTATTACCTGTATGTAGCGCAGACAGGGATCAGAACTTACATGGTGACACTTTGCGAGGAGATTTTGAAAAATCCAAATAGTGGATTTGACTATGTTATCAGCCCGGACTTTAAGAAATTGAAAACAAATCAATTCTTCAGAGGAAAAACGGCCAAATGGAAAAACATCCTTTTTCAAATTCTCTACTTCATTCGAAAGCAGGTGGTTCTTCCTTTTCTTTCTTATTTCCACCAAGCTGACATAGTCTTTAGTCCGGATATTTTAAGTCCAATTTGGTCAAGGGGTAAAAAAGTTTCTGTACTCCATGACACTTTCTTTTGGGACAATCCTGACCATTATCAAAGACTTTGGCTGAAATATTACCTATATTTTTTGGAAAAAGGCTTGCAGAAAAATGGAGAAATCATCACGATTACCCAATTCTCCAAAATGAGATTAAAAGAATTGTCTGGATTTAAATCTATCCCCATAAGAGTTGTCTATCCGGCATCCGGTCTTTCGGGAGAATTGATTCCCG
>NZ_CDSBKL010000067.1:0-14975 GCF_977115555.1 Aquiflexum sp. | reverse complement strand
TGTGTCTGGGCAGGATACTTTCTTTGTACAAAAGCATTGGTTTGATAAACCTGTAAAAAATGTTTTCCTAGCCGACAAAGAGGTACACGTCAAAACAGGTAATGACTTGTTTGTCTTGAAGAACGAAAAGTGGAAAAGAGTAGACCTTAAATTTGACAAGAATTTTGTTTTTTATTCAAACGGGTTTTACCAATCTGAATTTCTCCCTGAAGAATATAAAATATCCGCTGAATCAATGGCACATTTGATTCCTCAAAAAAGCCTGATTAATTGCACCATGGTTAGGACAATCAACCAACTTTTTATTTCTGTGGGAGGTTCGCTGTTTGAATATGAAATAAGGCCATACTTCACCATCGAATATCCAAATACCTCCATAAGGAATGTCTATTTGGATGAAAAATTCAATACAGTTTCAACGTATTCTGGAATTTTTGTCAATGATACATTAAGGCAAAAATACCCACCCTATTCAAATGGACATTTTGTAAAGATTAAAGGTGAATATTATTTATGTACTGACGAGCTTTATAAGGTTGTTTCAGAGGATTCTGTATACTTAATAGAAACCGGTCAGAATGTTTTTGCAGGCCATTCGAGAAAATTGTTGGAATGGCAAGGGAAAGTTTATTCCTTAAATACAAACTCCATCAATGAATTTCAAAAAAATCAAGACCTTCTTCCCATACATAAAGGGTTTGATTATTCTGATTTGGAAATTTTAGATTCACTGCTTGTTTTTTCGACCTATGAAGGGAAATTATTTTCATATAACGGCACTGATGTAGTGGAATTGGCTTCAATAAATAGCCGGATTAGAGAAATTTTCATAAGTGACAGTTGGATTTATATAGCCGCGGATAACGGGGCATTTAAAATGCAGCCAAACAATCCTTCAGAATTAATCCGGGTTTTGGATGCCGATAATTGTGTTGACATCGAACAAGATAGATTCAAAAATTTGTGGATCGCAACAGAGAATGGACTTACTTTAATACCTAAATCAAATCAAAAACCTGTTACACTGGTCTCAGATGTGGAATTTAACAGGTATGCTATGACCCTATATGAAGACAAAATCTATGCAGGATCTATTAATGGATTGTTTGTATTTGATATCTATACCATAGAAAGGGGGTTTTTACCCATTTATTATCAAATGGTGTCGGACCAACAATCCGTTTTTAGAAAAAAAATGATTCAGGGATTTCTTGTAATTGGAATTCCACTGTTTTTGCTTGGCATATGGCTTTTTAAAATGGTCCAAAACAAAAAACAAATAGAAATCAGCCCAAAACAAGAATCCCGTAAATTAGGTCTTGAACAGATAAAAACTGACATCATTTCAAATAAATTAATATCTGTTGAGGCATTGGCACAACATTATCAAACCAATCCAGTCCAGCTCAATAGACGTTTCAAGCAATTAGGAACTACTCCCGGAAAATTTTTAAAGAAAGTAAAAATTTCTTGGGCAAAAACACTTTTAAATAATGGCCTTGATATGGAAGAAGTCTCAAAAACTGTTGGCTATTCACCCAAGTTCCTTGACACAGAGTTAAACCAAGAGAGTTGATCTTATATAATCAATCAGAAGGTAACGGCTACTTTTACAAACTTAATGTTCTCCCTATTCCAAGTGTAACAAAACACCAAAAAACCTTCATCATAAATGATGGAAGGATAAGAAAACTCATTTTTTCCCTCCCCTGCTTCAATTACTTCTTTTATGGGCCAAGTATTCCCGTTATCAAACGAAACCGCCAATTGCATTGGATAGCGCTTTCCCCAGTTTTCACCAACCGGATTATAAACCAAAGCGATGGTCTCATTTTGAATTTTTACCAGATCAATCCCGCTGTTGTTGTTTGGCAAATCTGTCAATGCAACAGGAGACCAAGTCAATCCATTGTCTTTGGAATCACTCCTTCCGATTTTTCCTGCTGATGTCCTGAGCAGCATATGGACAAAATTAGGTTTGGATTCCCATAGAGCAGGCTGTATGACACCTTCACCCGTGATCTGATTTCTGTCTAAAATCAAAGTTTCGGTATTGAGCCAGGTTTTGCCGCCATCTTCGGACCTATCCACAAATGCATTCCAGACCTTGTTTTTCTCTAATGATGCCGGTGCAAGCCAGGTTCCATCTGATAAAACCAGAATATGATTTCGGACGGGACCTCTACCTCCGCGATCGCCTGGAATGAGTTCCTCGGCTACTGACCAGGTTTCTCCTGCATCTTCTGAATACTGTACCCAAGTCTCCCAATCGTCGATTTCCTTTCCTACTTTGAAGTAAAGGTATAATTTTCCATCCGGAGCATTGAACAGCACAGGATTCCAATGCGGATCGTTTCTGACTTTGACCAGCATCTGTGGGGCTTTCCAGTTTCCGGGTTGGCCTTTGGACATCCAGATTCCGACATCGTCGTTTTTCTCATGTGATCCGGCAAACCACACGATCATATATTGTCCATTGCCTAATTTTTCGATCGAGGAAGCATGACATTGCGCAAAGGGGCGATCATCTCCAAATATGAATTCATTGGATTCAATCTGAAGATTTACAGTCTGGGAAAAAGTCCCAATACTCAGAAATAGCAGGGATACGATTAGAAGTGGTTTCATAGAGATTGTAATTTCGTACTTTTAAAGGTACAATTAATCATATTTATCGTATCTTTGAAGATACACTTTAAATAATAAATCGTATCTTTGAAGATACAATGGAATCGTTAATTACAAGATACAAAAACCTTTTAAGGTCGGTCAAATTAGATTTTAAAAGAAATCTATACCACCAAATCAATTGGGACGCAAGAGCCATATGTATCCTTGGTGCAAGAGGTACGGGTAAATCTACTCTGATGCTCCAATATTTGAAAGAGAATCTTCCAGAAAACCAATCCCTTTACATTTCCCTGGATGACCTCTATTTCAAACAAAAGGGACTTGTGGAAGTGGCAGAGCGATTTATCCAATTGGGTGGAAAGTACCTTTTTTTGGATGAGGTTCATAAGTATGGGGATTGGCAGGCAGCCGTCAAAAACCTATATGATTTTTATCCGGACTTGAAAATGGTGATCTCCGGTTCGTCAATTCTTCCGCTTCAAAAGTCCCAAGTTGACCTGAGCAGGAGATTGGTTTATTATGAACTTCCCGAATTATCTTTTAGGGAATACCTATCCTTGAAACATCAAATCGTGGTTTCACCGGTTAATTTGAACTTTTTGCTCATCAAGCATCAGGAACTTTCTAGCAAGCTAATTGAAGTTTTGCCACACCCATTGGCTGAGTTTGAACAATACTTACAATATGGAGCATATCCTTTTTTTAAAGAAGGGCAGCAAGACTACATTTCTAAAATCAATCAATTGATCAATGTCATCATTGATTATGACTTGCCTGAAGGAAGGGACATCTCCACAGCAACTCAGGCAAAACTGAAAAAATTGCTTTATATCCTGTCAACTGCAGTTCCTTTCAGCCCAAACATTACCAAACTGGCAGAAAAAACAGAAACCACAAGACCTAGGTTATTGGAAATGCTCCACATGTTGGAAACTTCAAGGCTCATCAGGAACCTGAGAAATTCATCCCATGGAATCAGCATGATGAATAAGCCCGACAAAATCTTTTTGTCCAACACGAATCTCATTTATGCGTTGGCATTTGAAAACCAAAACAAGGGAAATGTCAGGGAAACATTCTTTTATAATCAATTGGCAAACAGTGGGAAATCGGTCACATATCCTCAGCAAGGTGATTTTATGATTGATGATAAGTATCTATTTGAAATAGGCGGAAAAAATAAAGATTTCAGCCAAATCGCCAATCTTCCTAATTCCTTCATTGCCGCAGATGATTTAGAGTATGGTTTGGGCAATAAAATTCCGCTTTATCTATTTGGGTTTTTGTATTGAGGGGACTTACTACTCTGAAAAAATAGGCAGAAAACAATAAAATGGGTGCAAAAGAAAATATTCTAATAATTTTAGGCGCAAAAGAAAAATCAAACGAAATCATCGATTTAGATGGTTTGTCGAATAGGACAATAATACCTCAATAATCTTTATGGGATTTTGCATTGAGGGATTGAAATAAAAAAAGTGGCAGTCAACCCTAAAATCCAAAATTAAATCCCGACAATTTCCGCCACTCAAATAGTACCTCCCAATGATATGTCTTATTTTAGACCATCCAATTTTGAGTAGCACCTATGTACATTATTTTCGATACCGAAACCACCGGATTACCAAGGAGTTATAATGCGCCGATGTCCGATGATGACAACTGGCCAAGGCTGGTTCAGATCGCATGGCAGCTTCATGATGCCAAAGGCAAGCTTCTTTCCAACCACAATTACATTGTAAAGCCGGAAGGATTTACCATTCCTTACAATGCCGAAAAAGTACATGGCATCTCCACAGCCCGTGCCACAAAGGAGGGACATGCTTTGGATAAAGTACTTGCGGTTTTTCATGAGGATGTAGAAAAAGCCAATTACCTCGTAGGTCACAACATCGGTTTTGACATCAATGTGGTGGGTTCAGAGTTTTTGCGCAAGCAAATCCCGATGAAGCTGCAGTCCATGAAGGAAATGGACACCAAAGACCTTTCGACGGATTTTTGCGCACTTCCTGGAGGAAAAGGAGGAAAATACAAATGGCCAACTTTGACGGAATTGCACCACAAACTTTTTGGTAACGGTTTTCAGGATGCACATGATGCCGCTTATGATGTGGCAGCTACCGCAAAATGTTTTTTTGGTCTCATAACCCAAAAAGTAATTTCCCCTGAAAAGGGAATTTTGGTTTCGGAAGTTATCTATGAGGCACCAACCCTGGATGCGGCAAACTTTGCCAATGCCAAAGACGAGCAAAAAACTGCTGCCAAAGATATCCTGAAAGCTGCCGGAACTGCCGATATCTCGGTTATGTCGGACATGCCTTTTTCTCATTTGCATGTCCATACGCAATACTCCGTCCTTCAGGCCACATCAGAGATTCCGGCTATGATTGCGCTTGCAAAAGAAATGAAGATGCCTGCCATCGCCATGACCGATCACGGCAATATGATGGCAGCATTCAATTTTGTGAAGGAAGCTCTTGCAAAAGATATCAAACCTATCATCGGCTGCGAATTTAACCTGACCAAAGACAGAACCAACAAAAGCCAAAAGGACGACGGTTTCCAGACTGTATTGATTGCCAAAAACAAAAAAGGATACCATAACCTCGCCAAACTCTCCTCTTACGCAAATATCCAAGGTTATTACTATGTCCCGAGAATTGACCGAGAAGTTTTAGTCGAGTACAAATCAGACCTGATCGCCACTACAGGCGGTCTGTGGGGAGAGATTCCTTACCTTATTTTGAATGTGGGCGATACGCAGGCGGAGGAAGCCTTTATCTGGTGGAAGGAGCAGTTTGGAGAGGATTTTTATGTTGAGCTCAACCGCCACGGCATTCCTGAGGAGGAGAAAGTCAATGAGGTTTTGTTACATCTTGCCCAAAAATATGGAGTCAAGTACTTCGCTGCCAACAACACCTATTACAACCATAAGAATGACGCCAAAGCCCATGATATTTTGCTTTGTGTCAAAGACGGAGAGTTGGTCGAAAAGCCGAAGAAATATATCGGCAAGCGTGGACGGGAATATCGCTATGGGTTCCCTAATGACGAATTCTATTTGAAAAGTCCTGAGGAGATGAAAAAGCTCTTCGCGGACCTTCCTGAGTCCATCGCCTGCACCAACGAGATTGTCGAAAAAATAGAAACCTACAAACTTCAAAGAGACGTTTTGCTTCCGAATTTCCAGATTCCTGAGGAATTCAAAAATCCTTTGGATGAGGAAGATGGAGGAAAGAGAGGAGAAAATGCCTATTTGAAATACCTGACTTACGAAGGTGCGAAGAAACGCTACCCTGTCCTCACCGACGAAATCAGGGAAAGGTTGGAATTTGAATTGGCTACTATTGAAAAAACAGGCTACCCCGGATACTTTCTGATCGTTCAGGACTTCACCGGCGCTGCAAGAAAAATGGGAGTTTCGGTAGGTCCCGGCAGAGGTTCTGCAGCAGGCTCTGCTGTCGCTTATTGTACAGGAATTACCAATGTGGATCCTATCGCTTATGATCTTCTCTTCGAAAGATTTCTCAATCCGGA
Organism: Aquiflexum sp.; assembly: GCF_977115555.1. NCBI lineage: Bacteria > Pseudomonadati > Bacteroidota > Cytophagia > Cytophagales > Cyclobacteriaceae > Aquiflexum > Aquiflexum sp. The sequence continues at coordinate 8,807 of NZ_CDSBKL010000067.1, read as the reverse complement.
TAGGGTTTCACTTCCCGATATAGATATTGATTTTGACGATGAAGGCCGTCAAAAAGTCATCGATTATGTGATCAACAAATACGGTTCAAATCAAGTCGCACAGATCATCACTTACGGTACCATGGCTGCAAAATCGGCCATCCGTGATACCGCAAGGGTTTTGAACCTACCTTTGGCTGAAGCAGACAAGTTAGCCAAGCTTGTTCCGGATATCAAGTTGAAAGCGCTTTTTGACCTCACCAATGACCGGGCAAAGTTGGCTGACAAACTCAAGAACAACGGTGAAGATATCGGTAAAGCTGATGAACTGATCCGTATTTCCAAAGGTCAGGATGAATTGTCCCGTACTATCAAGCAGGCAACGGTTTTGGAAGGATCAGTGCGGAATCTTGGAATCCATGCCTGCGGAGTGATTATTACTCCGGGTGATATTACGAATTATGTTCCTGTGGCTTTGGCCAAAGATTCGGACATGGTCTGCACACAGTTTGACAACTCAGTCGTGGAAAGTGCCGGGTTATTGAAAATGGATTTTTTGGGATTGAAAACCCTGACACTTATCAAAGATGCTGTCAAAATCGTCAAAGAAAGACATGGCATCGACCTCGATCCAGATGAGTTTCCTATAGATGATGTCAAGACTTATGAGCTTTTCCAACGTGGAGAAACTGTCGGTATTTTCCAATACGAATCTGCAGGTATGCAAAAATACATGCGCGAACTGAAGCCCACTGTTTTTGCCGATCTGATTGCCATGAATGCACTCTACAGGCCGGGACCGCTTGAATATATCCCGAGTTTTATCCGAAGGAAACATGGCACAGAGCCCATCAGCTATGACCTTGATGACATGAAAGAATACCTGGAAGAAACTTATGGTATCACCGTCTATCAGGAACAGGTCATGTTGCTTTCCCAAAAATTGGCAGGATTTACCAAAGGCGAAGCCGACGTTTTGAGAAAGGCAATGGGTAAAAAGCAGAAGGATGTCTTGGACAAAATGAAACCAAAATTCGTGGAACAGGCCTCTGCCAAAGGACACGATGCCAAGAAACTTGAGAAAATCTGGAAAGACTGGGAAGCCTTTGCTTCCTATGCCTTTAACAAATCCCACTCTACCTGCTATGCCTGGATTGCCTACCAAACTGCCTATCTCAAAGCCCATTATCCGGCAGAGTATATGGCTTCGGTGCTTAGCAACAACATGAATGATATCACGCAGGTGACTTTCTTTATGGAAGAATGCAAGCGAGCAGGAATCGCAGTGTTGGGTCCTGATATCAATGAATCCAATAACGGATTTACGGTGAACAAAGAAGGTCAGATCCGATTTGGACTCGCTGCGATCAAAGGTGCAGGAAGTGCCGCTGTGGATATGATCATCTCTGAAAGAGAAAAATCCGGACCCTATAAAAACATCTTTGAATTCTGTAAAAGGGTAAACTCCAGAGCGGTAAACAAAAAAACTTTGGAAGCTTTGGCAATGGCCGGAGGATTTGACTGCTTCAAGGAACACCACAGAAGACAGTACTTGGAAGCTTTGGAAGGCGATGTCACAGTCTTGGAAAAGGCAACCAAATATGCACAAAAAGTACAACAAGAGGCTGACAGCTCTCAGGTTAGTTTATTTGGAGGAGGTTCAGGAATGGAGGTTCCACTTCCTTCGGTGGCACCTATGGAGCCTTTCAGTCAGCTTCAGCAATTGAACATCGAAAAAGAAGTGGTAGGCTTATATATCTCCGGACATCCATTGGATCAGTTTAGGGTAGAGATAGAATCCTTTACCAATACTCCCCTGACGGAATTCAGCGATATTGAGACCTTAAGGAAAAAAGGTGAAATCAAAGCGGCAGGTTCAGTAACTTCTTTTGCCCACAGAACCACCAAAACAGGAAAACCCTTTGGAACACTCACCATGGAGGATTATCACGGAGCCCATACATTCTTCATATTTGGTGAAGATTACATCCGTTTCAAGGAATATTTCATGACCGGTTGGTTTATTTACCTGACGGGATCCACCCACCTTAATAAATGGAAAGAAAATGAATACGAGTTCAAAATCAACTCCATGATGCTATTGAGTGAAGTCAGGGGAAAAATGGTGAAGGGGCTGCGGGTCAATATTGACTTGGATGATTTGAGTTTTGAGCTGATGGAAAAACTGGAAGCCATTACCCAAAAATATAAAGGAGAGGCAAAACTCTATATCAATGTCATCGACAGTAGGGAGAATATCACTCTTGACCTGATGTCAAAACGGTATACTGTCGACCCATCAAATGAAATGGTCAAAGCCTTGGGACAAATTCCGGAGGTGGTGTATCAGATAATTTAGAATTGAGGAATAGTGGAATCTATCCTTGGTAAAATTTCTGTTCGGAGAATTCTATTCAGGCTAAAACACGAAAAAAAGTCTTATAGGAAATTGACTCAAAGTTTTCTTAAAAAAATTTGTCCGATAAGCACATTTTGAAAAAGTACAAGTACCAATAAGAATAGAAAATGTTGAATATATTTTTTTACTTCAACTCGGAACTTATTCACAGTTAAAGTGCTTTAGAAGTATATTTGAAAAATCAGAAACATCCAAAAATATATTACAATGGCAAAAGCAATAGAAATTACCGACGCAAACTTTCAAGAAATAATCAATTCAGAACACCCTGTTTTAGTGGATTTTTGGGCTGAATGGTGTGGCCCGTGTAAAATGATCGGCCCGATCGTAGAGGAACTAGCCGGTGATTATGCAGGCAAAGCAGTGATTGGAAAAGTAGATGTTGACTCCAACCCAATGGTCGCATCACAGCTTGGAATCAGAAGCATCCCAACCCTCCTTTTCTTCAAAGACGGGAAAATAGTAGACAAGCAAATTGGTGCAGTTCCAAAGGCAGTTTTATCTCAAAAACTGGACGCACAACTTTAATCCATACAAGAATTAAATGGATAGCCACAAAGATCGGATCTTTGTGGCTATTTTTATTTGTCAGTAAATTGATCCTATGAAAGAAACCCTGATCGAACTTGAGCAATTTTTGGAGTTGAGGGGAAGCATCCCGGTTTTAGATGCCCGCAGTGAAGACGAGTTTATTCAGGGCCATGTCATTGGCGCCATCAATATCCCTATTCTGAACAATGTGGAAAGAAAAAAAGTCGGGACGATTTACAAACAAAAAGGGAATCAGGAGGCAATTATCAAGGGGTTTGAGCTTGTGGGACCAAGATTTAGCAGCATAATCCAAGAAGCATTGGTGCTTTTTTCTGAGAAAAAGATTTTAATCTATTGTTGGCGTGGAGGAATGCGCAGTGAAATCATGTCATGGTTGCTCAGCATGGCCGGATTTGAAATTCTCCGACTTAAAGGTGGATACAAAACATACCGAACTTTTACCTATGAAACAGTAAGGGCAAAACGGGATTTTATTGTATTGGGAGGAAAAACAGGGGTTGGCAAAACCGTCTTACTTCATGAGTTAAAAAAAACCGGTGAATCCGTCATTGACCTGGAAGACCTTGCCAAACATAAAGGTTCTTCCTTCGGTGGAATCGGACAACCACCACAACCAAGCATTGAGCATTTCGAAAATCTGTTGGCGGAGGAACTGTTCAAAATCCCACTTACAGAGAAGATTTGGATAGAAAATGAAAGCCGGAGAATAGGGAAAGTAAATCTTGCAGATGAGTTGTACTCCAATATTACTGAATCTCCATTGATAGAAATCAGTAAATCAGATTCAGAACGGATCATCCATATTGCCTCGGAATATGCAGATTTGCCACAAAATGAACTCGTAGAAGCTGTCAAAAGACTTCAAAAAAAGTTGGGTGGCAAGAGGACTGCCGAAGCCATTCAGGATGTAATTGAACTTCGACATTCTTCATGGATAGCCAACATGCTGATCTATTATGACAAAACCTATGGCTATGAACTTGACTGCAATCTTAGACATCAAACATTCCACCTTGATTTGAATAATATCGGTGTAGAAAAATCCATCCAACAACTTTTGAAACTAAAAAACGACATCCAATGGAAAAACCAACTATCAGATTAACCCAATTCAGTGAAGGTTCGGGTTGCGGATGTAAAATCCCACCTGCTGTTTTGGAAAGCATACTCGCCAATAGAAAATCGGTGGACTTGGTAGATACACAGCTTTTGGTTGGAAACTCTTCTAAGGATGATGCTGCTGTGTATCAGGTTAACGAAACATTTGCCATGATCAATACGGTTGATTTCTTCACCCCTATTGTCGATGACGCCTATGATTTTGGAAGAATTGCAGCGGCCAATGCTTTGTCAGATGTATATGCTATGGGCGGAAAACCTCTTTTTGCCAATGCAATTCTGAGTTGGCCGGTGGAAAAAATCGACCCTTTATTGGCAGGAGAAGTATTGGAAGGAGGCAGGGAAATGTGCCATCTTGCCGGAATACCATTGGCAGGCGGACATAGCATAGCTGCAAAAGATCCTATTTTTGGGCTCTCAGTCAATGGCATCATACATCCTGACCACATCAAAACAAACAAGGGTGCACGGGAAGGAGATTTTATTTATATCACCAAACCACTGGGAATCGGGGTTTTGGCGACAGCTTTGAAAAGAGATAAAATAAATGCGGAGGATTATTCCAAAATGATCCAATACGCTACCCAAATCAATACTATAGGAAAAGATTTTGGCGTTTTGAAATATGTGCACGCGATGACAGATGTAACAGGATTCGGGATTTTGGGGCATTTGGTAGAAATGGCAGAAGGTGCAGAATTGACTGCTACGATCCAAGGGAATAGCCTGCCATTGATAGATGGCGTACCTGATTATATTTCCCAATTCATATTCCCAGACAATACATACAGGAATTGGAATGCCTACAGTGGCAAATCTGAAGGAATTATCGGTATGGAATTGGTCAAATTCTGTGATCCTCAGACCAACGGAGGACTATTGGTTGCTGTCGACCCAAAATCCCAAAAAGTATTTGAATCAGTTCTCGAACAACACCAACAAAAAGCATGGCTGATCGGAGAATTCAATTCCCAATCAGCCAAAGTTGTCAAAGTAATTTAATCAAGCACTTTCACTTTGATATTCCTATAATAAATCACGCTTTCCGGATCATGTGCCTGAAGGGCAAATGTTCCCTTGTCAATTTTCTTTTCCCCGGCATTTGCAGGCCTGTTTTTATCTTCTGATTCAATGTATTCCATTACAGTTTTACCATTGATTTTAACAGTGACATGATCACCTTTGACGATAATATGTTCGGTATACCATTCCCCGTCTTTGACATAGGTCTCTTTCACGTCATTGAATGAATATAAACTCCCCGTCTTTCTCCAATCTGAATGTGTTTGGTTTACCTGAACTTCATAGCCTTTATTTGGCCATCCTGACTCCTGGTATGCGGTATGGAAAAATATTCCTGAATTGGCTTTGGGCATGGTTTTAACTTCTGCAATGAATTCAAAGTTTTTGAATTCTCCATTATTGACTTCCCCAACATAAAAAGCATGAGCACGAGGTCCATCTATTTTTATCTCTCCTTCAACTACTGAAAAGGAGGAGGGATTTTCTGATATTTTCCATCCATCCAAATTTTTACCATTGAACAGGGAAATCCATCCATCTTTCTGGGCGAAAGAAAAAGAGGACAAAGAAAACAAGAGCAGAAATACAAGTAGGTTTTTCATAGTTTATTGTTAAATGGTTATTGGGAAATATAAAGCAAATAATTAAGTCTACTTCAATAAAAATGACAGAAAGGTCAAAATTGAATTGATTGGCAATATCTTGTTCGCTCAATCATGCAAGGGAGATACACCTCCCGACACAATCAATTTCATGATATCCGCACTTTTAACATTTTTCAAAATCCTGACATTTTCCCTTGGAACCAAATACAGGTTTCCGGAAAAATTATAGCTATGGGGGAAATATATGGCCACAAGGTCTTCTTCTTCTAAAATAGTCAGGTTATCCTGTGTGATAAACCCAAGACGGGAAATCCCCTCAGACAACTTTACAATTACAGGAGTATTGAATTTCTTCTTGTCGCCAACAAAAGCAGACATCAGATCCTTGATACTAGTATACAGAATATTGATCAAAGGAATTTTAATTACCCATCTTTCAAAGATTTCAAACAGGGGTTTTGTAATGAAAATACTGGCCAAAAACCCAATAAAAGTAATGAATCCCAACATAATCAAAATCCCAAGCCCAGGTATGGGAATCGGCAGAATACCATCCAAAAACTGAATGATCAAATAAATCACATAGATGGTAAGGGCAATGGGAACCACAAACAATAATCCCCTGAAAAAGTAAGTAATGATTCTTTTATAAGTGAAAGCCATAGTATAACATTTGGAATAAAAATACAAAAAAATGATTGCTTCTCGAGAGGAATTTAATGTCAAAAACCTCCCTGAAACAAATCACATTTCGAACAGCCCACAAAAAAACCCCGGACTTTCCATCCGGGGTTTCAATTTATATCGGCGATCTATTAAAGATCTATTCCCATGAAGGACATGAAAGCAATACCCATCAAACCGGTCAAAAGCATGGTAATACCAAGACCCTTCAACCCATTAGGGACGTTGGAGTATTTCAATTTCTCTCTAATTGCGGCCAAAGCTACAATTGCAAGAAAAAATCCTGTACCAGATCCAAAGCCATAAACTGTAGCCTCAGCCAATGTATAGTCCCTCTGTGCCATAAACAACGAACCACCAAGGATGGCACAGTTTACCGCGATCAAAGGAAGGAAGATACCCAAAGCACCATACAATGCAGGAGCAAATTTTTCTACCACCATTTCAACAAGCTGTACAATGGCAGCAATAATCGCGATGAACATGATGAATCTTAAGAAAGAAAGATCGATTGTGGCAAACATATCTCCTGCCCAAGACAATGCTCCTTCTTTCAAAACGTATTCATTCAAAAGCCAGTTGGCAGGAGTAGTGACAGTCAAAACGAAAATAACTGCTGCACCCAATCCTAGTGCTGTACTCACTTTTTTGGAAACTGCCAAGAAAGAGCACATTCCCAAAAAGTAAGCGAAAATCATATTGTCAATAAAAATTGACCGAATACCTAAGCTAAATAATTCCATGTCCCGATTCTTTAATTAATGTTCAACATAACCTGTTTTGGTACGCTGTACCCAAATGATCAATCCTAGGATGATAAAGGCACCTACCGGTGTAACCATCAGGCCATTTGTAGCGAAGCTGAAATCAGGCCCAATAAAGCCTGCAATGGTATCAAATACCGGCACGCCAAAAACACTTCCTGAACCAAACAATTCCCTAAAGAATGCTACTGCAAGGATAATCCAAGAATACCCCAAGGCCGAACCAAATCCATCAAGTATGGAATCATAAGGTTTGTTACCCAAAGCAAAAGCTTCTAAACGGCCCATTACAATACAGTTGGTGATAATCAAACCCACAAATACGGACAATTCCTTGTACATATCATACGCAAAAGCTTTTAGCAACTCACTTACCAAAGTAACCAAGGTGGCTACTACTGCAAGTTGAACAATAATCCTTACCCTTGAAGGAATGGTATTCCTCATCAGAGATATCACAAAGTTGGACATGACAACTACGAAAATTACCGAAATGGCCATAATCAAAGTTGGTTGCATTTGTGTTGTAACAGCCAAAGCAGAACAAATACCTAATACCTGAATGGTAATCGGGTTGCTGTCCACCAAAGGATCTGAAATTAATTTTTTTCTTCTCTTTGACAAAAGAGCCTCGGCGGGCTTTTTAACTTCTGTCACTGTAGTTTCTGTACTCATATAGCTATAGTTTGAAACGTTCAAGATTTAATTTACTGCAACAACTTCAGTTTGTTGACCTGATTTTTGACTTGTCAAGAAAGCGCTGTAATACTGAAGGTAATTCTTAAGCATGTTGTTTACACCATTTGCGGTGATTGTTGCACCAGACATACCATCCACTTTATGTGTATCACCGGAATAATCCTTACCTTCTCCTTTTTGCATGGAGACAGACTGAAGGTTTCCACTTTCATCAAAAATCTCTTTGCCCTTATAGCGCTGCTGCACATCAGGAGAAGTGATTCTTGCACCAAGTCCCGGAGTTTCACCTTTGTGGGAGAAAGTCACCCCTTCTATGGTACTTAGATCAGTCTGTAAAGCTACATAACCCCAAATCTCATCCCAAAGTCCTGCTCCATAAACAGGAAGGATATAGGATTCTGCAGGATCAGGATTTCCTTCTGCATGAAATATGAATACGGGAAATAACCTGTTTTCAGGAGCCATTTTGTAGTTCTTTCCAACATTGACTTTTTCTGCAACCATTGGACTGCCATCAGGATTTTGGGTTACTTCTTTCCCTTCTATATCCACAACTTTGGATGAAATCCTTGATTCATAAAAGGTCAAAACTTCTTCAGGCTTCATGGCTTTCAGCTGATCACCATCCAATACCGCACCCAAAATTTGTTTTTTGGTATCCAATTCTTCAGCTTTTCTCTGCAAAGGGCCCAATACTTGGGAAGTTCCCGAGAGCAATAATCCCAATACTACAGTCAGTATTATGGAGAATGTGATAATATATGTGTTAGACTGTTGCACGTTGTAACCTCCTATTCTTATTAGCTTTAACTACATAATAATCAATCAATGGCGCAAACACATTCATGAATAGAACTGCTAGCATGATTCCCTCTGGATAAGCGGGGTTGGTGACACGGATAATCACTGTCAAGAAACCTATCAATAATCCATAAATCCACTTTCCTGTCTCTGTCTGTGCTG
>NZ_CDSBKL010000066.1:0-14979 GCF_977115555.1 Aquiflexum sp. | reverse complement strand
TGGATAAAATACATAAGGGGCCTAAAGCCCCTTATTTTTTTAACTTTTTTTAATATTGTAATTATAGTTAAATAGGTGGATTAGTGATCAACAATTTTTAAATTCATGGACACTAACATTCACATCCATGGAAACCAAGAAAAACCCATCCGCAGATTTAAGACAAAAAAGGGGATATCTCCTCAATTTGGGTCTTTGCATCAGTTTGTCCATCATGCTATTTGCATTTGAATGGAAAACAGAAAAATTTGAGCACAAGCTTTTTGATGAGACAGATATACTATTTGGAGAAGAAAACATCCCCGAGGTACCCATCACTATCCAAACTCCCCCTCCTCCAAAAATCCTGAATCCCATAATTAAAATTGTCCCTGATGACCTTGACATCATTCAAAAATACGATGTCGTCATCGATGTGGACACAGATGACATTCCTGAAATTATTCTAGATGGTCCTCCTGTTGTGGAACCTGTAGATGTATTACTTGACTTTTCGGAGGTCATGCCCCAACCTATTGGGGGAATGGAATCCTGGAACAGATACCTTTCCGAAAACATGAAATACCCTACCCAGGCTAGACGGATGGGCGTAGAAGGAACCGTGTATGTTTCATTTGTTGTAAACAAATACGGGGAAATTGAAGACGTCGAAGTAATAAGAGGAATTGGGGCAGGCTGCGATGAAGAAGCCATCAGGGTAATCAAAGAAGCAGAAAATTGGATCCCGGGAAGAAACGGAGGCTTGCCGGTAAAAGTAAAAATGCGGGTTCCTATTAAATTCAGGTTGCAATAAAAAAAGGGCCGTTTGGCCCTTTTTTTATAAAATATTCAAAGATTGCTCTTTTATTTTTTCAAGTTCATCTTTCAGGATAACCACAGTCCTTTGGATCATGGCATCATTGGCTTTGGATCCGATAGTGTTTATTTCTCTACCGATTTCTTGGCCGATAAATCCCAGCTTCTTCCCTTGGCTGTCTCCTCCTTTGAGGTTTTTTTCAAAATAATCAAGATGTGATTCCAACCTGACGATTTCCTCTGTGATATCAATTTTTTCAAAATAGTAAATCAGTTCCTGTTCCAGCCTGTTGTGGTCAAAGCTATTTTCTTCCATCCAATCGCTGAAATTGCCCTTGATTCTTTCCCTGATCCGGGTTTTCCTTACAGGATCTTGACTTTTTATGGTATCCAATCCATCTCGGATCAAAGCTAAATTTTCCATGAATTTACCCTCTAAGGTATTGCCTTCATCTTTTCTGAATTCATCACAAAATACAAGTGCCTTTTCTATGGTCTTTTTTACTATTTCCCATTCATCTGTATCTGTCTTCTTTTCAAAATTAGTATTGAGCACTTGTGGAGACTGCAAGGCTAACTTAAACAAATCCGAAGTATCGGTCTGTACTTTTTGAGCAAGGTTTTGATAAGATTTGTAGTAGGACATAAACAATTCCTCATTGATCATCACAGGCATTTCATCCATGGATTTATAGGAAAAATCAAGGTTTAAATTGACCTTACCCCTTTCAAGGACTCCGCTGACAAGATTTCTGATCTCAAGTTCCTTGTCAGAAAACTGCTTTGGTGATCTGATCGATAAATCTAAAAATTTTGAATTCAGTGTTTTTACCTCGACGCTGACAATAAAATTGTCCCCCTCAAAACCGGCCAAGCCATAGCCTGTCATTGACTTTATCATAATGATTGATTGATATTAGAAATTGTAGCCCAAGGTAACGTAAAATTTCAACTCATCAGTTTGATAATTCCGTATAGGCCTAGCCACATCAAACTTAAAGTAATAATTGAGCAATACAGTCCTAAGTCCAGCTCCATAACTTTGAAGCCAAGGGTTGTTAAAATTATTCAATGTGATGACAAATGGTGAGCCTGGTGTAGTGATTACCTCTGTATTCTGGTCATTGATTCTTTCCCAAGGGGCAGCGTTGTTCCATGCAGAACCTACGTCATAGAAAGCCACCATCTGGAAGTTCTTCACAAAGTTGGACGTAATATTTCCTCTTGAAAGGTAAGAGAACAAAGGAATCCGAAGCTCAGTGGTTAAGGTTATGACATTTCTACCTCTTATTTCATCAAACAGATATCCCCTGAGGTCTACGAAATCAGCAAAAAGAATATTGGAATTTTCAACTCCTGTTGGGTTTCTGACGGGAGATCCTTCAGGCCTGTTGCTCGGTGGCTGATAAAATTCATTAAACAGCCAATTGTTCATCCCTCCAACTAGGTAACTTTGAGGGTTTTGCCCGAAAAAAGAACCTCCAAATAACCTTGTGGCCAAAATTAAGTTTTTGTGGATGACTTGATAATTTCTGAAATCCAAGTAGAAATTGGAGAATGACCTAGAGGCATTGTTCAGGCCTTGGTAATGAACCACGCCGACTTTGGCCTTTGGCCCTTTTTGGGTATACAATCCCAACTGTTGAGTCTTATCGAAAACAAACTCAAACCTTCCTCCTGCATAAGTGACATCAAATCTGTTTTGGTCAGGATCCTGACCATTGATAATAGAATCAGGATTAAGGTTAAAATATTGGGTTTTTGCCAATAACGGTGCTATGGTAACCCTAGAGTGTACATTAAATGGATAGGAGAATCCAAATTCCGTTTTGTTCAATACATATTTCTGGAAAGTAATGTCCCCTTCACTGATTTGAATTGATTTTCTGTCATACCTCAAAGCAAAATCTACACGTTGTTTGAGGTATTCATATTCAAAGAAAATATCACTTCCTGACCTAAAATCAAGAGGAAACATCAACCCTCCTTTGAAATTATGATTGTCCAGGATATCGGTCATTCTACCAGATAAACCTAGGCCAAAGCCCCTCAATGGATCAACTACCCAATCTGTACTCAAATTGGAAGTAATAAATTGTGGGGTCATCCTTCCCGGGCCGGTAACCCTTTTTTGTAGACTCTGCCTCCTGAAATTCTCCAACATATTTCCTCTACTGCTAGATTGACCGGTTTGGGCTAGCGGAGCGGCAGGTTTTGGAATAGTATCAAAAGCATAATTTTCTGTATTTATGCCTCCCTTTTTTTCAAATCTTAGCCTGTCAGTATTGATACTTCCTGTCAAACTTTTAGGGGAGGGAATGGTATCCTTGGCTACTTCCTGAGGCTTCTCCTCCTTTGCCGGCGGAGCATTCAACATCAAATCCTCTAACCTGATATTCAAAACAGAATCTCTTTTTACCTGCGGTTGTTCAGCCCTCCTTGTTAGTTCCACAGAGGGTTTCTTACTCCCTCCATCTATTTCTGACCTTCGGGAAGAAATCCTTTCAGAAAGTGTTTTTGCTTGGGAAAGTTGAATTCTTGGCGTACTTGGGGTAAATTGATCTATATTGGAATAACTTTCTATCACCAACCTGCTTTGGTTACCATCTCTGTAGGCATAAGCAATTTTGTTTAATCTCGAGGAATAATCAAATGCCTCCAAGCTTTTATTGAAAGCTGTCATCTGACTGGAAATTGCATTGGAAACAGTGATCCGCATCAAATTCATTATTCCGCTCTGATCACTCAGGAAAAGCACATTGTTGCCGTTCAAAATTCTTGGTCTGAAGTTTTTGTTGTTGAGATTAGTGAGTTTGGTGATTTTCAATGAGTCCCACAGATCTACCTGAAAGAGATTGAAGTAATCAGGAAGTATTTTTACATCAGGAGTTCTGGTGAGCACCGAATCCGGTAATTCTGTAAAATTGGAACTGAAAATTATCGTAGAATCATTTAAAAATACTGGTGTGATGTTATCAAAAACATCATTAGTGATTCTCTTGCCCACTCCCCTCACATTCAAAGAATATACGTCAGTCTTGCCATTAGCTATGGAAGAAAGAACCATATTCTTTCCTGTGGAATTGAAATCCAAGCTGAGAACCTGTGTGATGTTCCTTAGAAATATTTTATCTTGGCTCGAGCCGTCAATTGCCCTGGACCTTAAAGTAGTCGTGCCCCTTTTGAATGTGGCAATGGCTAAATTTAAAGTGTCTTTCCATGCAATTACCGGAACAGTGAGATTGACAGGCTGATCTGCAGAAATTGCACCACCCGAATAGATGGTCATTTCCCTACCATCTGCAAGGTTTCTCACAATTACTTTGTACTTACCTCCGCTATTGATCACATAAGCAAGATTCTTGGCATCGGGACTAAATTTGATGTCATTGATGATACCAAGGTAAGAGTTGGAAGTTTCTGCTATTTCATTGGAAGTATTGATATTTTTAAATGTATTGAATACCTGTTGGTTGGTGTTTACATAAAACTGCTTCCATTGATCCTGAAAAACCCTGTAATTAACCCCTATGGTATTGGCAATACTGTTTTCTTCGTTTCGGTTTATCCTTGACAGGTTCAGAATACTGGATATATAGCGTCTTCCATATTTCTCCACGATAAAATTCCAAATTGATTGGCCGACAAGTCCTGCCTCCCTGCTTTTTAATTTATGAAGCTTTATATTTTTGTCTTCTTTGAAATAATGCCTCACAAAATCATCCATTTCCATACTCCAACCATGGGCAAGGTACATCGCAACACCATCAATATACCAATCAGGGAAACTGTTGATCAGATTGGATTGGAAGGCATCTGCGATGGTAGACCCATAGAGCATTTCTTCAATGATCACTTTCGAGGTAGTATAGATCAATTCACGTTTGAATGCTTCCCAGGTACCGGGAAAAGCCACCTCCCCTATTAATTTGCTGAAAAATGTCTGACCATCGATGGTAAATTCATCTTTGTTCAGGTCAACGTTGCTTTGGAGGATTTCTTCGGGAGAATTATAAATAAAAATTTTTGGCTTGGTATAGGCCACATAACCTATTAGCTGGGTGAGCCTCTCAAATTCACTTTCGAGGTATTCTATTGCCATCTTGGCATTATTCATCCCCCCATCATAATAATAAACTTCGAAGTTATTGGAACTGTAGTAATACCATTCAATATTTTTGTGTTGAATCCGGTTTTTACCGAATTTCTCCCCATTAAACTGTGCTAAAGACAGCAATGGAAGCTGCAAAAAGAAGATTGATAAGACTAAGAATGCGATCTTATTTTTCATCTAACCTGATTCACTTGGGTTTTAAATATACTTAAAAATTTGAATTATGTTTTTTAATCCTCGCAATGTTTACTTCTTTTTCAGGTTGATGACCATTTAAAAGCATTTCAACCATCATTTTACTGTAAAACGGAACCAAAGATACTCCCTTGGCGCCGAAACCATTGAAAATATAAACGCCCGGATGTTCAGGATGTTCACCTAAAAATGGTTTTCTGTCTTTTGTTGCAGGACGGATCCCAAAACGGTGGCTTTGGATTGACAAAACTTGGCTTTTTATGAGTTTTTCCAATTTTTCCAGTAGTTCATTTTTAGCGGCTTCAGTAGGTCCTTGATCCAAATCGTGCCAGGTATAGGTAGACCCTACTCTTTGAAGCCCATTTGGCAATGATATTCTGAATACTCCTCTGTTTATTATTTCTTCCGGATAGAAACGCTGTTCCAAATCAAGGATTTCCCCCTTCACAGGTGCAAAAGGCAAATATGAAAAAAAAAGGCTTTTCATCGCTCCTAGCCCATTACAAAACACGATTCCTTTGGCTGAGATGCCTTTGTATCTAAAACCCATTTCTTCAATAACTAGAGCGCTTTCCTCAAACTCCTCCTCAATAAGCAGGTCTCTACTTTTCAAATATCCAGAATAGGCATTCAAAAGCGTATTGATATCTAGATAACCGGAGTTTTTCAAAAGGATTCCGCCAAATGAATTGATAACTTCTGGGTACACTTCTTTTGTAAATATCCTTTCAAAATAGGGTTCAAAGCCTGGATCACCCGTTTTTCCCATCCATTCATTTTGTTCTTCAATATTTAAAAATGGGCGGTAAATATTCTTTTTATAAAGAAAAGTGGCACCGAGTAGTTCCTCAAGTTGTAGGTAAAGAGGTTCAATCTCAGGGAAAAGCTGATCGGCATTCCAGGACTTCACCATTTTTTTGCCGGTAATCGGATTATAGAGTCCTGCAGCGATTCTGCTGCTTTGATTGGCTGCGGGAAGGTCTATGACCGCTACTTTTTTACCAAGTTCTAATAACCTATGCGACAATACTGTACCGGCCAATCCCTGACCGATAAGTAAAAAATCAACTTCCATGGTCAAAATTAGTTTCTTTATTCGTTATTTTGAATGGATTAACAAAAGATTTCCCATGCTTCAGATCAAAACATTTACCTTCAATCCTTTTTACGAAAATACCTACATTCTTTTTGACGAAACAAAAGAAGCCACAATATTCGATCCCGGATGTTTTGATAAAAAAGAGAAAGAATCACTTTCTAATTTTATTGAGAGCCAAGGTCTAAAAGTCACCCAATTGATCAATACACATTGCCACATCGACCATGTATTGGGAAATGCCTACGTAAAAAACACATATAAAGTACCCTTTTGGATTCACCGCAATGAACTTCCTGTACTCAAATCAGTAAAAGTCTATGCCCCAAATTATGGGTTTCCAGGATATGAGGAGGCCGAACCGGATGCATTTATCGATGAAAAACAAAAACTGACGATCGGAAACCAAACATTGGATATCCTGTTTGTGCCGGGTCATGCACCTGGACATTTGGTTTTTTACCACTCTGCTTCCGGGATATGTCTTGCGGGTGACACCCTTTTTCAGGGAAGCATCGGACGCACAGACCTGCCTGGAGGAGATCATCAAACCCTCCTGAATTCAATCAAAAGAGAATTATTTAACCTTCCTGAGGATACCATCGTATATCCCGGACATGGTCCTGAAACGACCATAGGTGAAGAAAAAGAAAACAACCCATTTGTAGGCAAACGTGCCAGATACTAAATGATCAAACAACATATTCCCAACGCCCTTACCTCCTTAAACCTTGCTGCAGGCATGGCAGGGATACTTTTTGTATTGGACGGCCAACTCGAATATGGAGCCTATTTGATATTTCTGGCGGCTGTATTTGATTTTTTAGATGGTTTTGTGGCAAGAATACTCAAAGTAAGAAGTGAAATAGGAAAGCAACTGGATTCACTGGCAGACATGGTGACCTTTGGCGTGCTTCCTGCTTTCATACTGTTTTCTATGATCGAATCCCACACAGACAATATCTACTTGCCTTACAGTGCTTTCTTGATAGGTATATTTTCCGCATTGCGACTGGCCAAATTCAATATCGATCTTCGTCAATCCGATAGATTCATCGGAGTTCCCACTCCCGCCAATGCGCTTTTGATCAGTACACTTCCTTTTCTAGCAGAAAAATCCACTTTCTTCGAAGGGCTTTTGTCCAACCCGGCTTTCTTAGTCGGGATAGGTATTGTCATGTCATACTTACTTGTGGCAGAGCTTCCGCTAATAGCATTAAAATTCAAAGATTTCTCTTTTTCAAAGAACATATTCAGGTATTCGGTGATTGCTATTTCCCTTATCTCACTCATTCTCTTGGGAATAGCCGGTATTCCATTTGCAATAATTTTGTATATTGCGCTCTCGTTTATTGAGGCATTAATCACCAAGAATGCTTAAGAGTCAAATACTACTTATTTATACAGCAGGATTAGCCTTCATCCTGCTACAGATTTGCTTTCCATCAAAAGCCCAAACTAATCCCCAGTACTATAAATTTCCTATAGTTGAATCCGGCGTTTTTAAAATAAGCGATGGGCAACTAAAAAATTTAGGATTTGAAAATATGGGGGAGGTTTCCATCTTTGGATATCCCGGAATGTTACCCCAAAAACTCGATAGCCTTCAACTCACCCTACAAGAAATCCCTTCCAAGATCATTGGCAATGAGGTTTTTTTCTTTGTCAATGGTCCTAATCAAATCCTCGTAAATGAGGATGGATTGGCATACCAACACCACTACTACTCCGATACGCTTTTTTATTTGTTAGGAAAAAAAATCAAAGGCAATGGCATTTTGATCGCTGAAAGTCAATCAGAAAATCCCTCTGATGTAGGAGAATTATTCCAAATTCAATCCAAAAAATGGGAAGACCAAAATATTTTGAGTTCGGGCCGGGATTGGTATTCCAATCCCCTATTTATTGGCCAATCATCTTCCTTTTCATTTGAAGTCCCGAATGCTCCTTCCGGCCCATCCGTTTTATGGATCGGCTTGATGGCCCAATCATTGAGTGAAAGCACATTCAGAGTTTTTGCGGATGGACAAAATATTGGACAAAGCAGCATTTTACCAATTCCCAACACAACCTACGGGATAAAGGGTAGAGAAAAAACAGAAGAATTCTCTTTCGCACAAACCTCCTCTCAGGCTAAAAACTTTCGGGTGAATTTCCAAAGTTCTGATCTTAACGGTACGGGATATTTGAATTATGCGCTTTTGTCGACACCATACTCAACAGAGAATATAGGCACAGGAGTATTTTATAACCTTGGTGGGGATAATATTTTTTCATTTTCTACCAATAAAATTATTTGGAAAATCAATAATCCATTTCAAATTTTTGAAGTAAGTGGAAGTATTATACTAGGCAAAGGCGAAAAAGTTGCTGTTTTTGAACCTGCTGAGGTAAAGCCGATTTCTGACTTTGAATTAGCGAATACAGGTTTGAGAACTGACAGCTCTGACCCCCATTTGTTGATTGTCACTCACAGATTACTGCAATCTCAGGCTCAGCGGCTTTCCTCCCATAAAAACCAACTGGGAATAAACAGTACAGTTGTCGTATTGGAGGATATTTATGACAGCTTTGGTTATGGAAATCCAGATATCTCAGCCATCAGAAATCTGATAGCACACCATTTTCATAATTCGGGAAATTTGAAAAACGTCCTATTCTTGGGAAAAGGAACTTTCGATTATAAATTTAAGCTCGGAGGAAGGCCAAATCTTGTGCCGACCTACAGTTCGAGAAACAGCCTGAATCCATTGACAACCTATAGCTCAGATGATTATTTTGGGTTTGTAGATTGGGGTCAGGGACAATGGGATGAGTCCAATGCAGGTGACGAATTATTGCAAATCGGTATAGGAAGGATTCCCGCTATCTCTGTTCCTGAAGCGAAGGAAATGGTAGACAAAATAATTGCCTACGAAAATGGAAATGCGAACCGTGGGGAATGGAAAAGGAATATTGCTTTTTTCGCAGATGATGGAGATAACAATATTCACCTGAGGGATGCTGAGGTACATTATGAATACCTTTCCGAAAATCACCCAGAATACCTGGTAAAAAAACTTTACCTCGATAGGTATGAACAATTGAGGTCTGGAAATGCTCAAAGTTCTCCGGAGGCCAAAGCAGCCTTGAAATCAACGATCGAAGATGGCGTTTTGATCCTCAATTATATCGGTCATGGCAATGAATCAACCCTCTCAGCCGAAAGGGCTTTTACAGTTTCAGACCTCTATGATTGGCCTGAAAATCCTTTTCTCCCTTTGATCGTGACAGCTACCTGTGAGTTTGGGAGACATGACAGTCCCTACATCAGGTCGGGGGCAGAAGAATTTCTTTTTGCTGAAAAAAAGGGAGCCATAGGGCTGCTGACCACAGGGAGGCCTGTTTTCAGCAGTGTCAATTTTGCTTTGAATACAGCCTTTGTGGCCTCTGTATTTGAAAAAGACAATGGTGAAACCAGGGATTTAGGGGAAGTTTTCAGACAAACCAAAAACAACAGCCTCAATGGCCCTTTCAACAGGAATTTCTCCCTTCTCGGAGATCCCTCACTTAAGTTGGCAATCCCAGAACTCACCACCACTACCGATACCATTTGGGATGTCATTTTGGAAACAGAAACAGATACCTTGCGGGCTATGCAGCAAATTCAGATTAGGGGAAAAATAGTAGATCCCTTGACTGGTGCCATGCTTCCGACAAGTAACGGAGTCTTTGACATTCAAATCTCGGACAAGCCCCAATCGCTCAAAACACTGGGTGACGAAAGTTCACCGGCTGATTTTTTGGAAGAAATCAATGTATTGTTTAGAGGGAATGGAGAGGTCAAAGACGGTGAATTTACCGCCAAGGCATTTATCCCAAAAAACATTGATACTAATATTGGAACAGCAAACATCAGGTTGTTTGCCAGCCTAAATCAAATTGGTGAAGAAGCTATCGGTGCCATCCAAATTCCGATTGGCGGAACCTCACCCATTATTTCCAATGACAGAATTGGACCCAAAATTCAGTTAGGTTTTGGACAGGATCAAACTGATGGAAGCCAATCTTTTCCTTATTCAAATCTTCCGTTAACCATTTTATTGGAGGATGAAAGCGGAATCAACATTTCCTCCCAAACCATAGGACAGGACATAGAACTGAGTATTAACAACCAAAGTCCAATACTCCTAAACCAAAATTTCAAAGCCAAAAACAATGGTTTTGAGCAGGGTGAAATAAATACCCTACTCTCAAACCTGAAAGAAGGGATAAATACCATCAGTGTCTCCGCTTGGGACAATGTGGGAAACCGCTCTGAGATCAAGAAAGAAATTGAAATTAGGGGATCATTGCAATTAAAGATTTTAGACTATCAAACATACCCAAATCCTGCAACAGAAACCAGTAAATTCAGATTGACACACAATAGACCCAATGAGACTGTCAATCTGGAATTAAAAATTTATTCTATTCTCGGAGGTGAAATATTTTCATTGTCCCGCCGTTATGTAGAAGCTGATTTTTTACTGGATGGAATCGAATGGAATTTTTTCCGTTCAACAACCAAATATCCCGTAAAAGGAACTTATATTTACACCCTAATGCTCAGTTCAGAAAAAGACAATACTTCTGCAACAAAGAGCGGAAAAATTATCATTCAATGAAAATGCAGATAAAACCCCTTATCACCCTCTCGATTTTTTCAGGGATATTCCTATTTGGATTTCACTCCTTAGCACAGAATTCTTCAATTGTATCCGGACAGGATCCTAACAGAAGAGTAATTACTACAGCTGTTCCATTTTTGAATTTTGCTCCAGATAGCAGACATTCAGCCATGGGAGATGCCGGTGTTGCATCAAGCCCGGATGCGTTTTCAGCTCATTGGAACGCCGGAAAATTATCCTTTATTGACACCGATATGGGAGTTTCACTTTCTTATTCTCCCTGGTTGGGCAGATTGGTCAACGACATGTCTTTGAGTTACCTGACTTTCTACAGGAAAATCGACGACAAATCGGCATGGGGATTTGACCTGAGGTATTTCAATATGGGTGACATCCAACTGACAGACGGAAGGGGAAATGAATTGGGAGAGTTTACCCCAAGAGACATTGCTGTAGGTGGAACCTACTCAAGAAAATTATCTGAAAAACTAGGTTTGGGCATATCCGCAAGATTTATCCACTCTAACTTGTCAGGAAACATCTCCTCTGCAGGAGGATCAGAAAGCAGACCGGGTGTCACTATTGGGACAGATGTTGGACTTTATTATTCTACTGAAGTACTTTCAGGCAATAAAACAGGAGAATTCTCTTGGGGTGTTTCCATCAATAACATCGGACCAAAGATCACCTACAACAGTGCGGATGACCTGGACTTTATCCCAACCAACCTCCGTATCGGTACTGCTTATAAGATGAACCTCAATGAAATGAATTCACTGACCTTTATGGTTGATTTGAACAAGCTGATGGTTCCCTCCCCTCCCATTTTGCTAAGGGATGAAAACGGCGTTTTGGTAACTGATGACAATGGCGATTTTATCATAGAGCGTGGCAGGGACCCAAACAGACCATTGATCAATGGGATGTTTACTTCATTCGTAGACGCTCCTGATGGATTCAGCGAAGAAATGCAGGAAATCATGATTTCCTTTGGTATGGAATATATGTATAATGAAGTCTTTGCCCTCAGAACCGGTTATTTCTACGAAAATCCAAACAAAGGAGGCAGAAGATATTTTACCATGGGATTTGGAATTGATTACAACAAACTTGGTTTTGATTTCTCCTATCTCGTACCTCAGGTACAGAACCATCCCCTTGCTGAAACTTTGAGGCTTTCCTTAACCTACACAATCGCCGGAAAAGAATAATGCTTGACAGATCCAAAGCACCTGATTTTAGAATACCAACATCAATCGAATTTCCTACACCAATACAAAGGACTCTACCCAATGGAGTCCATTTGTATTTTATACCTACCCCGGAAATTGATGCGGTCCGACTTGAAATAAGCTCTACCATCAACGAACGAAACGAAGTCAAGAAATTAGCTCCTTATTTTGCTTTAGAAATGGTAACTGAGGGAACCAAAAGTAAGACTTCTAAAGAGTTGGATGATTTTTTTGATACTTACGCTGCAGAGGTCGAGACAGAATCGGGATTCGAAAACCATGGACTTTCCATATTGAGCACCAAAAAACATTTCGATACCGTTTTGCCTGTTTTTAGGGAATTGCTCACTGAAGCTACATTTCCTGAAAAGGAACTTTCCAAAAGGAAAAAACAAAAAGCATTGAGCATCCATATCAACCGGGATAAAAACAGTCACAGGGCATCTCAATTATTCAGAAAAGCGCTGTTTGGAGAAGACCATCCTTTTGGTCAGATTACAGAAGAGAAAGATGTGGACGTGATCAATCGTGAGGACTTGGTTGATTTTTACAAAAAAGACCTTTGGACCAATTCTCAAATTTTCCTTACAGGTAATCTAGATGATTCTCAATTGGAAGATATCATCCGGGAAACAGGAAATATTCCTGTTGAATTCTTCCCAAATCCTCCAATGAGCTTTAGCAACAAAAAGCAGCAAAGGCTAACTGAAGAAAAAGAAAAATCTGTACAGAGCAGTATCCGAATCGGCTGTCACCTGATTTCAAAAAGCCATCCCGATTATTTCAAATTGAACCTTATGAATACCATTTTGGGAGGATATTTTGGAAGTCGGTTGATTAAAAACATCAGGGAAGACAAAGGTCATACCTATGGCATTTACAGCAGTATCGGAGGCTTGAAAAATGCTGATTATTGGGTAGTGATGGCTGATGTAATCAAAGAGCACGATGAGGCTGTCATAGAAGAAGTATACAAGGAAATAGACAAGCTTAAAAATGAGCCTGTATCTGCCCATGAACTGGAAGTGGTCAGAAACTATATGGTCGGCAAGCTGCTGTCACAATTCAGTTCGGGATTTGAACTTATCAGCAGGTTCAAATCGATTCATCAGGCAGGATTGGATTTTGATTTTTACCAACAACATCTAGAATATATCCTCAAAGCCAAACCGGAGGATATCATGGAAGTTTCTGAAAAATACCTCAGCAGGGATAAAATGGTAGAGATTATCGTAGGTTGATTTTCTTGAGAAGAAGGTATAACCCTGAAATATCCATTTTCATGTTTGCCCAAGAATTGTAGAAAGACATCTTCAGCCCTTTGGCACCAAGAGTTTTTGCTAAGGAAATAAATCCACGGGCAGATTCAAAATTTGCTGACCAAAGCGCATGTTTTGCTTCAAAGAGTACTCTTTTGATCAATGCTTTGTCCTCTTTTGGTCTTTTGTTCATTGCCTTTATCTTTTGACAGATCTTCAGCGTTGAGGGAAGCATTTTTGATTTTTTTGGCAAATATTGGCCTGCAGCAAAGGATTTTGAATGGATTCTTTTTTTTATTCCAATATGGTTGGAAAAAACAAACTGGTAATCTCTCGCTAGCCTGACCATGATGTCAAAATCTTCATAGGATAGGCTTTCATCATATCCCCCGACTTTGGTAAAAATGGATGAATCAAATACCAAAGACACTGATGAAACTGCATTTTTCCCAACAATAGTACTGTAAACGTCCCCAATTTTTATTTTTTGATTGAGGTGACCATCAGAAGATCTCTTATAAAATGTTTTGCTCTTGCCGTTTTGGTTGACCAAAAGAACATCAGAAAAACAGCATGCCGCTCCAAGTGACTCTTGTAGTTTTGTGACAGAAGCGGAAATATGTCCCGGCAAAATCACATCATCCCCCGATAGGTCAATAAAGTATTTGCCTTTGCTTTTCAAAAAAACCTGGTTGAAAGATTCACAATAAGGCATGGTTTCTTTCCTGAAAAAAGTAGAAAATTGGAAAGCAGGTCGGGATCTTTCAAGCCAGTCGGTGATCAGCTTTTTGGTATTGTCAGAACTTCCATTGTCAATAATAAAAACTTCAAGGTTTGGATATTCTTGATTTTTCAGGCTTTCCAAAGTCTCCTCTATGAATGGACTTTGGTTGAAAGCTGTAAGAATAATAGTAACTAAAGGTGTTGATTCCATGGCTAATTTGTATTTGGAATAGTCCTATACATGATTTACTCAGAATCTTAAAATGAAAGCTTAAAACCATATCATACTCCTATGGCTACCCTAATCAATCATAGATGGCCTCAGAATCAGGGCGAATTTTATTTTGAAAAGCCTCAAATTCTGTCCTATCTCTGATATAGTCCTGCTCGCAAAACTGTCTGTCAGAAATTCCCAACAAAACCGCATCAGGTCCGAAGGTAAATTCAGTCCAAACCATAGGGGGAATAAACAAGGCCTTAGACGGAGAATCCAATTCAAACGAAAACTGTTCACCTTTAAGATTTTCAAGGATTGCGGATACCCGACCTGATAAACAAACAAGTGCCTGTTGTTCCTCTCTGTGTGCATGAATTCCCCTTTTTGCTCCTTCGGTAATCTGATCGAGCCAAAACAACCTTTTTATAGAAAATGGGATACTTGTAGGCTCTTCTATAAAATGAAGCTGACCGCTTTGGCTTTTATTTGGCTTCAAGAATATCAACTCCGGTTTTGACAAGACCTCCATATGCTTTGCTAAATTATCACTTATCCTTGAAAAGTTTTTTATTTGTAGATTAATTTGTCTGCAAGTTTTGTTGCCAAAGTATTAATTTCCAAAGAAAGACCTGATGACCTGACCGCACCATTTATCTGATAAAATTTTGAAAAGTAAAGCTTCCTACCTCACCCTCGCCC
>NZ_CDSBKL010000065.1:0-15004 GCF_977115555.1 Aquiflexum sp. | reverse complement strand
GACAGTCTCATATCGGTTTTTCATGATATTGAGATTAATTTGTTTTTAAAAAAGAGCCAATTACTTTTGGAACATGTTAATCGCAGCATTCGCCTTCTTTAGCTTTTATTACTTTTACTTTCGCCTTCAAAATCGAATCGGAGCTGCTTATTGTCTAGAAAAAATCTAAAAAAATCATAAAGCAAAAAAAGCCCGGTTCGAAAGAGTCGGGCTTTTTTTTTAAACCTATCAAATCATGAAAGACCATTTACAAATCAAAGACTGGGGATTCGGAATAGAAGGCCATGTCATCATTGCAGGACCATGTAGCGCAGAAACACCTGAGCAGATCGAGAAAGTATGCTTAGAAATGAAAAATCAAAATATGGTTCCTGATATATTCCGCGCGGGGATCTGGAAACCAAGAACCCGTCCCGGTAGCTTTGAAGGTATTGGGGAAGAAGGTTTGAAATGGATGGAAATCGTAAGACATCATCTCAATATTCCCATCACTACTGAAGTCGGCAATGCAGCGCACGTCGAATTGGCTTTGAAACACAACGTAGATGTATTATGGGTAGGTGCTAGGACTACAGTAAATCCTTTTGCAGTACAGGAAATCGCTGATGCGCTCAAAGGAGTAGATATTCCGGTAATGATCAAAAATCCGATGAATCCTGATTTACAACTTTGGATCGGTGCTTTGGAAAGAATGCATGCAGTTGGAATCAACAAGTTGGCGGCTATCCACAGGGGATTTTCGGATTCTTACGACAAGAGATTCAGAAATAAACCAAATTGGTCTATGCCGATCCACTTGAAAAGAGAGTGGAAAGGTATGGAAGTCATCAACGACCCGAGTCATATCGTCGGAAACAGAGAGGGAATTCTTGAAACTTCCCAAAGAGCAATCAATTTTGGATTGGACGGTTTGATGATAGAGACCCACCACGATCCTGATAATGCCTGGTCCGATGCCAAGCAGCAGGTTACACCAAAAAGATTAAAGGAAATTCTTTCGATGATAGATTTTAAAGATACCATCGGAAGCGAAAACCCTGGCGAAAGATTGAATGACCTTAGAACTGCCATTGACCATTTGGATGATCAGTTGTTGGATATCCTTCAGGAGAGATTTTCTCTTATCGATCAGGTTGGAGCCTACAAAAGGGAACATCACCTGACTGTATTCCAATCAGACAGATGGAAATATGTGATGGAATCACGAACCCAAAAGGGAGTTCAAAAAAACCTTTCTGAGAAATTTATGAAGGAATTGCTTTACTGTATCCACGAAGAATCAGTAAAAAGGCAGGAAAAGCAATTGAGAGAGGCTAATGCCGTGAAAAGGTAATAATTTAAAGGTAAGTGGTAATATGTTAATAGAACCACTTACCACTTACTTCTTAGCTATTACTTTTGGTCTCAGACTTATCTATCAAATAAACCTTACCTATTTTGGAATCAGTTATATTTTCCAATAACATCTCTTTTGATTTGAGTAAATACCTGAATCAAATGGGATATTCCCAATTGGGGGTGATTTCAGATTCCAATACTGCAAAATTCTGCTATCCGATCATTGGGAGTTTATTGCCGGAAAACCACAAGCACTTTTCATTTCCGGCAGGAGAAGTCAATAAAAACCTTACCACATGCACACAAATCTGGCAATGGATGACCGATGTCGGTTTTGACAGAAAAGCATTGATCATCAATTTGGGTGGAGGTGTGACTGGAGATATGGGCGGTTTTTGTGCCGCGACCTATAAAAGAGGAATCAGGTTCATCAATATTCCCACGACTTTATTGTCTCAGGTAGATGCAAGTGTCGGTGGAAAATTGGGGATTGATTTCAATGGTTTTAAAAACCATATAGGTGTTTTTACCCAACCTGAGTTGGTGTTGATTTCTGAAATTTTCCTTGAAACGCTGCCATTGGAAGAACTTAGGTCGGGATATGCTGAAGTTTTGAAGCATGGATTGATCCAGAATGCCGACTACTTTTCTTGCCTCAAAATCAATAGTTGGGAAAAGCAAAACTGGAGAGAAATCATTGAGAAGTCCGTTCAGATCAAAAGAGAGGTGGTGGAAAAAGATCCAAAAGAAAACGGCTTGAGGAAAATCCTGAATTTTGGGCATACCATCGGACACGCTTTCGAATCATTTTATTTGGATTCCGAAAAACATTTGTTACATGGGGAAGCCATAGCTGTGGGTATGATTTGCGAAGCCTATCTTTCCCACAAAAAATCCGGGTTGCCAAAAGACGATTTGAAAACCATCACTGAAGCTTTGACTGAAATTTATGGAATTTTTAAATTTCCTGAAACCGACATCGACGGCATCATCCAACTTTGCAGTCAGGATAAAAAGAATGAAGGATCAACAGTGAATTTTTCTCTTTTGAGAAGGATAGGAAACTGCGACTATAATATCACAGCCAATACAGCCGAAATCAAAGAAGCCATTACATATTATCAGACTTTATCATCCCAAGTTCCATTAAACCAATGAATCCAACCTTGGAAACGTTATTTCTAAGCCAGTTAAGTGCTTTCAAATCCACAGTTATTTCTTTGCCCTCATCCAAAAGCGAGAGTAATAGGGCTTTGGTTATTGATGCTCTTACTGAAGGTGAAAATCACCTAAGCAACCTTGCTGAAGCTAGGGATACCCAAACCATGATCAGATTGCTCAAAGAAAATCCTGCGATCTTTGATGTCTTGGATGCAGGCACAACGATGAGGTTTTTGACTGCTTATGCTGCAGCAACAAATCAAAACAAAGTCATGACCGGTACCCCAAGGATGTGTGAAAGACCGATCGGAATTTTGGTAGATGCATTGAGAGAAATCGGAGCGGAGATACATTATATGAATATTGAAGGTTTCCCTCCTTTGGCCATTCATGGGCTGAAAGAGCAAAAGACTGACAAAATCAAAATAAGAGGTGATGTCAGTTCCCAATATATCTCGGCGATATTGATGATAGCGCCTGTTTTGCCTTTAGGTTTGGAAATGGAACTGACCGGAAAGGTGGGGTCCAAAACCTATATCGAAATGACCCTTGAACTCATGGCTGCTTTTGGTATAAAGTATACTTGGGAAGGAAATTTTATCAAAGTTTCCCATCAAGCTTATCAACCTACCCAATTCAAGGTGGAAAGCGATTGGTCAGGAGCGAGTTATTGGTTTAGCCTTTTGGCTTGTGCAGATGAAGGAGAACTCTTTTTGGAAGGGCTAAAAGAAAACAGCCTTCAAGGTGATTCCAAAATCGTGGACATCATGGACCGGCTAGGTGTCAAAAGTGAATTTCAAAATGGGGGTATCAAACTCACCAAGCAACCGGTCAAAGGACTTGATTCCTGGGATTTCACCCACTGCCCTGACTTGGCACAGACAGTTGCCGTCACTTGTGCGATCATAGGCCAAAAGACAAAATTCACCGGTTTGGAAAGTTTGAGAATTAAGGAAACCGACAGGATATTTGCTTTGCAGCAGGAATTGGCAAAGTTCAATGCTGAATTGGTAGAAGAAAAAAATGAGACATTTACCTTGATTCCTTCTGTCAAAATGCCTCATAAGGTTCAGATCCATACTTATGACGACCATAGAATGGCTATGGCATTTATGCCGCTGATGACCAAAACCAATGTAATAATAGAGGATCCTTCGGTAGTCAATAAATCTTACCCAAGTTTCTGGAAGCATGTTTCATTGATTGAAGAAAGTAGCAAGATTTAAGATGCCAAAAACAGGAACAGAAAAGGGGAATTATATTTTCAAAAAATAGCTTATGAAAGTCGCCATTCAGGGAATTCCGGGATCTTTTCACCATCAGGTTGCTCTCAATTATTTTGGGAATGACACTGAAATCGAAGGCTTCAGGACTTTCGAGGAAGTAGCCAAAGCCGTACAAAAAGCAGATGTCCCATATGGTTTGATGGCGATCGAGAATTCAATAGCAGGAGCCATTCTCCCAAATTACGACCTGATTGATCGGCATGGTTTACATATTTTCGAGGAATATTACCTTCCGATTTCCCACAACCTCATGGTTTTGCCGGGGCAAAAAACCGAAGACATCAAAGAGGTAAAATCCCATCCTATGGCCTTGCTTCAGTGTAAGCGCTTTTTTGAGGATTATCCCAATATCAGACTGATCGATGATGTGGATACTGCGACAGTTGCCAAAAGGATTTCAGATGAAAAAATCAAAGGTTTGGGCGCAATAGCAAGTTCAACCGCTGCCCAGATTTATGGATTGGAAATACTTGCCAAAGATATCCAAACCATCAAAAACAACTTTACGCGTTTTATACTCCTACAAAAAGAAAAGCCTCTTCAGACTGAAAATCCAAATAAAGCCTCATTCAAAATCACGATCAAAAATGAAAAAGGGAGTTTGGCCAAACTTCTCACATTACTCAGCGACAATGACCTCGACCTGAGCAAAATCCAATCCATTCCGGTTATTGAGAATCCCTGGCATTATGCTTTTTTCATTGATGCACAGTTTGATGATTATGCCAAATACCTCAAGGCCATTGAGGTAGTCAATCAAAATGGGGGAGAGGTGAAGATTTTTGGGGAATATGTAAGCAGGAAATAAGATGAAAGGTTATTCCAAAAGGACAGATAGCATTCAGGAATATTATTTTTCCCAAAAACTCAAGGAAGTCAACCGTCTGAGAGAGGAGGGAAAGCCTATCATCAACATGGGGATCGGAAGTCCGGATTTACCCCCACATCCTTCAGTAGTGGAGGCTTTGTGCCGGTCTTCATTGTTGCCGACAAGTCATGGCTATCAAGGATATCAGGGAACTCCGGCTTTGAGAAGTGCATATGCTGATTTTTATAGCAGGCATTATGGCGTAAGCCTCAATCCAGAATCTGAGATTTTACCTCTTTTGGGTTCCAAGGAAGGGATCATGCACATTTCAATGACCTTTTTGGATGAAGGCGATCAGGTGTTGGTACCCAATCCTGGCTACCCGACTTATACATCGGTCACCAAAATGCTTTTGGCTGAACCTATTTATTATGATTTGAAACCAGGAAATAATTGGTATCCAGAGTTTGAAGAATTAGAAAAACTAAACCTGGCCAAAGTCAAACTCATGTGGGTCAATTATCCGCATATGCCTACAGGAGCAAAAGCCGACTTGGAGGTTTTTGAAAAGCTAATCGCTTTTGGAAGAAAATATCAAATCGTTATTGTCAATGACAATCCTTACAGCTTTGTTTTGGAGAATGAACCCAAAAGCATCTTCCAAATTGAAGGGGCTAAAGAGGTAGCTTTGGAACTAAATTCCCTGAGCAAAACTTCTAACATGGCCGGTTGGCGGGTAGGGTTTGTCTCAGGTAAATCCGAATGGATTACGGCCATCACCAAAGTCAAAAGCAATATGGATTCGGGGATGTTCCTTGGAATCCAACAAGGGGCTATTGCTGCCATGAATTTGGGTAAGGAATGGTATGAAAGCCTTAATGAAATCTATGCTCAAAGAAGAAAATTGATTTGGGAATTGGCTGAAAAAATAGCTTTGGAATATGAAAGAGATTCTGCAGGAATGTTTGTTTGGGCAAAATTACCAAAAGGGAAAAAATCTGATGAATTGGTCGATGACCTGCTTTATAACAAATCGATTTTTGTAACCCCCGGACATATTTTCGGAACACAGGGAGAAGGATACATCAGATTTTCACTTTGTGTCAAAGAAGAATCCATCAAAGAAGCAATAAAACGTATATCATAAACGCATCACCCACATACATCATAAACAAATGAAAAAAATACATATCATCGGTTTGGGTCTTTTAGGAGGTTCTTTTTCACTGGCTTTGAAACAGGTTAAACCTGAAATCCATTTCACCGGATTTGATTCCAATCCCCAAAACCTTCAGGATGCACTTACTTTGGGCATTATTGACGAAGTCAAAGAAAAGGCGGATGCTGACACAGATATCATTGTTTTAGCCACTCCTGCAAATACCTTGTCAGAATTATTGGTAAAAACCCTGGATGAAATCTCTCCCGAGACCTTGGTTATGGACTTTGGATCGACCAAAGAATTGCTTTGTCAGGCAGTTGCCGAACATCCCAAAAGAGACCATTATCTCGCCGGTCACCCGATCGCCGGGACGGAATATTCCGGCCCCAAAGCTGCCAAAGTAGACCTTTTGGATAGAAAAGTATTTATCATTTGTGAAATGGAAAAAACTGACCTTCACCTCAAAGCCAAAGCCTACGAGGTATTGGAAGCGTTGAATATGAAGTTGAGGTTTATGGATCCGGAGGAACATGACAAGCATCTTGCATTTGTTTCTCACCTTTCTCACATAACTTCTTTTATGTTGGGCAAAACAGTTTTGGACAAAATGGAAGATGAAAAAAACATCTTTGACATGGCGGGAAGCGGATTTGCCTCGACAGTGAGATTGGCTAAAAGCTCACCGGGAATGTGGGCCCCGATCATGCAGGAGAATAAGAAAAATATCCTTGAAGCAATGAGTTTGTATATTTCCAACCTTTCAAAATTCCGTGACAGGATCATTGCTGACGATTATGAAGGCTTGTATCACGAAATGGAAAAAACCAACAAAATAAAGGATATTTTGGATTTGGGGAAATAACAACACCCAAAGTCAGGATTGATCAGATCCTTTCAACATCTTGTTCTTTACTAGAGAATTGCATCCAAAACATATTCATTCCTAAATACGTTAACATTTTGGTTTTTATTTCTAATTATAATAAAGACCTTTGTACTTGATGAAAAATTTAACGCCTTTCATTCTTCTGTTAATTTTCTTTGCCGGTCAGGTTAATCTGGCTTGGGCAACGCACTATTGCGAAGGGAAGAAAGTAGCTTCTGAGTTGACTGTAAGTCCTAAGGACCACAGTTGCTGTGATGGAGATTTGGAAGGTTCGAATGATTGCTGTGAAGACCAAATATCCCAGGCAGATTCGGATGATTTTTTTAAGAAATCTGAAACAAACAATTCGATAACTCCCGAATTTATCCTTTTAGCGGCCTTCATTCTTCAGGTATTTGTTCCCAACATTTCTACTTTAGATAATTTTTCTAACTATTCGCCGGACTTGCTTATTTCGGACAAGTTGGTGCTACATCAGGTTTTTTTGATTTAAATAAATGATCTCCCCAATTCTGGGGAAAAGTGGTTCCTTCTTTCACTTTATCGTCATTTATAATGAAATTTCTATTATTCTGTTTACTATATACATTGTTTTTATTTCCAAATTTTGCGCAAGAGCGCGTTTTTGGAGAGATAAAAAACACAGCCAATGAACCTCTAGTGGGCGCTACAGTCCAAGTTCTTGGTAAAACTTCAGGTACCGTTTCACAACTTGACGGGATCTTCGACATCTCCTCAATACTGGTTTCCGACCGATTGGTATTTTCATACATAGGTTACATTTCGGACACACTTTCCCCGGTATTTGGAGACAAAATGGAGGTCATACTTTCCGAAAAGGAGGGTGATCTCAATACTTTTACCATTAGAGGACGTACTGAATCCGTTGTGGAAGATGCACCTTTTCTAAGTGTACTGATTACAGAGGCGGAACTCCAAAAAGCTGCTTGCTGCAATCTAAGTGAAAGTTTTGAGACCAATGCTTCTGTTGACGTTTCTATTACTGATGCGGTCACAGGCACCAAGATGCTGCAGATGATGGGACTAGATGGACGCTATGTCTTGATCAGCAGGGAAGGAATCCCCGCTATCCGTGGACTCAATTCTCGGCTTGGACTTACATTTGTGCCGGGGACCTGGATCCAATCCATCGATGTGGGCAAGGGTGCAGGCTCGGTGATCAATGGCTATGAGTCCATGTCAGGACAGATCAATGTGGAACTTTTCAAGCCGGAGTCCATGGACAAATGGTACTTGAATGCCTACCTCAATTCTTTTGGACGATTGGAATTGAATGCCAACAGGCAAATACCGATTTCCGAAAAATGGAGTAGCAGTGTCCTGTTTCATGCCAGTCAGCAATTCTTGGAAATGGATGTCAATAAGGATGGCTTCATGGATATGCCTAAAACCAGACAGGTCAACTTTCTCAACCGTTGGAAATATGAAGGAGACAGACTGATGGCGCAGGTAGGAGTGAACGTGTTTAGCTCCCAGTCCGCCGGTGGACAGTTGGGTTTTGGGTTTGCAGACAACTTAAGTACGAGTAGCCTTTTTGGCTATCGGATGGATACCCGAAAAGCAGAGGTTTTTGGAAAACTAGGTATGATCTATCCTGCCAAACCGACACAGAGCTGGGGCTTGCAATATACCGCCTCCTACCAGGATTTTACTGGCGGTGCAGGGAGAAAACTGTATTCAGGTAAAGAGCGGACGCTTTATGCCAATTTCATTTATCAAAATGTACTGGGCAACTCCTTTCACCAATATAAGACTGGAACGAGTTTTCTTTTGGATAATTTTGAAGAAAGCCTCAACTCCAATATGCCTGGTAGCCTAGATACTGCATTTGTCCGGACTGAAAAAGTCCCCGGCGTATTTGCTGAATACAATTATATTCCAAATGAAAATTTGACGGTGGTAGCTGGCGCAAGAGCAGATTTTCACAACCTGTTTGGTACATATTTTACCCCAAGGATCCATGCTAGGTGGGTTTTTGTTCCAAATTTAACCCTGAGAGGTTCGGTAGGAAAAGGATACCGCACACCAAATGCCCTTATGGAAAACAGCATGATTTGGGTGAGTGCCCGGAAAATCATTTACCAATCTGAGCTTGCACCTGAAGTATCCTGGAATTCGGGTTTGAGCTTGGCGGGGAACTGGCTGGTCAAGGACAAACCTTTTTCCTTGGTTGCAGATTATTTCTACACCAGATTTTTGAGTCAGCTTGTATATGACCAAGACATCAGCTCCGATTTGTTGGTCATCAAAAACTTAGATGGGGAATCCTATGCCAAAAGCTTTCAAATAGAAGCAAGTTATGCTTTCAGCGAAAGGTTAAATGCCAAGGCAGCATATAAAAATTACCAAAACCGCATGACGACCAATGGTATTCTTCAGCAAGTACCATTTCAAAGCAGGGACAGGTTCTTCTTCAATTTAGGCTATGCGACAAAATATGAGAAATGGAAAGTTGATATGACAGTGAATTGGGTCGGTCAACAAAGACTGCCGGATACTTCATTGAGTCCTGAGGAATTTCAGCTAAATGGTTATTCGCCTTCCTTCTTCTTGGTAAATGGACAGATTTCGAGAGGATTCCGTTGGGGGAATGTATACATAGGAGGAGAAAACTTACTTGATTTCCGTCAAAAGGATCCCATCGTAGATCCTCAAAACCCTTTTGGATCAAATTTTGATGCCTCTATGACTTGGGGCCCTGTTGCCGGCAGAATGATTTATGCCGGATTTAGAATGAAAATCAATAAATAAATAAACAAATAAGCAATACCATGAAAAATCTAATTTTGACTTTTGCTTTTTTTGTCGCTTTGGCCGTAAGCGCACAAGCACAAAAAAGCCTAAAAACTGTGAATATCAAGACCTCTGCTGTTTGTGAAATGTGCAAGGCTACATTAGAAAAAGATCTGACTTTTGAAAAGGGGGTTAAATCTGTTAATCTTGATTTGGAAACCAAAGTCTTGATCATTGATTACGTAGAAGGTAAAACAAGCCCTGATCTATTAAGAAAGCGTGTGACAATGGTAGGCTATAATGCAGACCAAATGAAGCGGGATCCCAAAGCCTACGATAAGCTAGATCCATGTTGCAAAGATGGCGCACATGACAACGATCCTCCTGTAAAAAAGAAGGACGGAAAATAATTCTTCAAGTTAATTCCCTTTGGTGCCGACAGATACATAAAAAGATACTTTTATGTGGAATAAAAAAATGGCCTAAGTTTTGAACCTTACGTAAAAGAATTAAAACCAATGTTATGAAAAAGCTACTCCTTGCACTTCCGTTTTTATTCTTGACGTTTGCTGTGTTTGCGCAGGAAAATAATATCCCGCTGATCCAAGTTGAAGGGACAAGCGAACTCAGCATCATGCCGGATGAAGCGCTGATGTTTATCAGCCTTACAGAAAAAGCCATGAAAGTTGCTGATGCTACCAATGCGCTGAACAAAAAGACCAAATCCATTGAGGACGCTCTCAAAAAGACTAGAGTTAGCGGATACACTTTTACAGTGGACAATTATTTTGTCAATGTCAACAGGGTGTATTCAAGAAGTACTTCTAGAGACAGTGGCTATGTGGCTGCACAAACCATCAAAGTCAGGGTGAAAATATCCGATCAAAATCTGGTAAAAATCACTGAAGCATTGCATCAGACAACAGACATGACTTACAATGTTCAGTTTCAGGTGTCCGATGCCTTGAGAAAATCATCATCAACCAAATTGCTCGAACTCGCCATCGCTGATGCCAAATCTAAGGCTGATGTAATTGCCAAATCTTTGGGTGTTTCCAAGCTTTTGGTTCATAATGTCACCTATACAACGGTAAATAACAATTATATGCCTGTGATGAGAAATTCCAAAACCATGATGACCATGGATATTAAGGAATCCTACCAAGAACCGACATTCAGTCTTGAGGAGCAAAAACACAATGACAGAGTGATGGTTTCTTTTACTTTTTCCCAAGGGAAAAATTGAACAGTTAATTCATAGAAAAAAAATGCCCGATCCTTTAATCGGGCATTTACTTTTATCCAAAAAGGCTTTATCATTCAAGCTTTATAAATTTTTTAATCCCTGTGAATTTCTCCCATCTGCGGATCTGTTTTTGAAGCCAATCCGGTTTCTATTCTTCCAGCCAATCTTCTTTCAAAAGAATCATTGTCCTTGATTTTCAAAGCAAAATCATACCAGCCAAAGCTTTTGCCTGTTTCCAATGCTATTGTTTTTTCTGTGTTTGGATTCAGGGAAAGTTCGGTCTTTGATTTGCCATAGGCCTGATCTTCCAAGACCATGATAATGGTTTTTGTCTTGTCGTGGTTATGGAGTTTGAGTTTCAAAAGTGAATTTTTTGGATCTTTAAGGTCATATGTTGCACTGACTTCAACCAAAGGTTCATTGCGTAGGCCGGAAAAACTTCTGAAAAACCCGTTGGGTCCATAGGCATCCAAATGATATTGTCCGTTTTCAAAATTGACAAGTGGCCATTGGTAATCCAGATCTGTTCCAGGCCCCAAGGCAAAAGACCAGACTTTCATCGGCAGCCATTTTCCGTTTTCCAAATATTTATTTGGGGCATAGACCTGAAAAGGAACACCTGCAGCCTTTTTTCCAAAGACTTTATCTGAATTTTGAAAAACCATCCTGAATGATTGCTGAAAATTATCCATCGCACCATCCAAGTAAAGTTCATAAGGGAGCGCATTGGAATTCCTGGTTCCTGCTTCCTGTTTGGGTAGGATTTTGGATTTTCTACCTGTTTTCAGGACTGCTTGGATTTCTTCTGCGATTAATGGACCGAAATTGTCTGGCAGGTTTTTGAAACTCGCTTGGTGGATCATTTTCATAAACTCTTTCTGTTCTACCCGTTTTGGAAAATCTATTTTCTCTCCATTGTAGGGTCTGAAAGCGGATGTCAAATCTCCACAGACAGTCCTTCTCCAGCTGCTGATATTGTGCTCTGTGATATCTTTCTCTGTTTTGTGTTTGAGGAATTTCTCCAAAAACATCAGTGAAGAAGTCAGGTCACAGACTTCGGAGTTGACCCATCCACCACGTGTCCACGGGGAAGCGATGATCAGGGGAACCCTATAACCTAAGCCTATTGGACTTTGGCGCGCATTTTCAGGCTTCATTCCGGGTTTGGAGAGTTCTTCCTCCATGGTCACAAATTCATCCTTGGTATGAATGCCTGCTGTTACTTTTCCGGAATTGGGGTCAGAGGGATTAGGTGCCACAAAAGGTGGGACATGGTCAAAATACCCGTCGTTCTCATCATAGTTAAGGATAAAAATGGTTTTCTTCCAGACTTCGGGATTTTCGGTCAGAATGTTCATGGCCTCTGAGACATACCAAGCGCCATACCAAGGTGCAGAGGGATGGTCAGAGAATTTTTGCGGAGCTACTAACCATGATACAGTAGGAAGTGTTCCTTCTTTGACATCCTTCCGAAATTCGTGGAGGATGTCTCCTTTAGGGATTTTGGTCTTGAAGGCCTCTCCGTCTTTTTCATATTCCATCCATTCGGTCTGGTGGAAATCCGGATCCTGAGAGTTGGTGGAAAAGGCTTTTTGATGGAGGTTTTTTTCCAATTGCGAAAGCTTGTCAAAATTGTCAGGATGGTATTTGACCAAAGCTTCTTGTACATATGCCAGCTTGGCTTTGTTTTCGGCTAATGCCGTTTCCATTCCATCGACAGGATTGGATTTCATCGCAATTTCAAGTTCGGAGACAGATTGGGTCAGTTCTTTTTCTGCTTTCTGTAAAAATGGATAGTGGCTTTTGGCAAATCGGACATGGTACTGTTTGAACCATTCTAGGTTGTTGTCCGTGAAGTTGGATAAAAGGGATTCGTCTTCCCCATCCAAGCCGGATTCGAGGGAGATTTCATTTTGGTAAACTTTCCAGGAAACACCGTTTTCTTCCAACCTTTCGGGGTAAGTTTTCCAATCCACTTCTTTGGAATAAGTCGCTTCGGAATTGCGGACTACCGAAAAACCGTCTTTGGGATTCCTGCTTTTTCCTGTCCAAAAATACATCCTGTTGGTAGTAGTGCCAGTGAGGGAGGAACAAAAGTGTTGGTCACAGACTGTAAAAGCATCTGCCAAAGCATAATAAAAAGGGATGTCCTCTCTTTTGTAATAGCCCATAGTCAGCGGGACGTGGCCGAATTCCTTGTCGCCGGGTCTTTTGGATTCTATCCAACCGTCATATTTTCCTTCATTTCGGGCATCGACCTGATTTTCCCAAGAGTGGGGGATATCCCCCATCCATGTGGCTTTGGTGTTTTGGATATCAAGGTGAAAAGGTTTGTATGTATTTCCGGCTTTATCCTGTTGTAGCCATACCGGCAAACCGCTGGCAAGCTTGATTGCCCTAGGGTCATTGAATCCACGGACCCCCTGAAGAGAACCCAATGCATGGTCAAACGACCTGTTTTC
This sequence comes from Aquiflexum sp., assembly GCF_977115555.1. Lineage (NCBI taxonomy): Bacteria > Pseudomonadati > Bacteroidota > Cytophagia > Cytophagales > Cyclobacteriaceae > Aquiflexum > Aquiflexum sp. The sequence continues at coordinate 1,901 of NZ_CDSBKL010000065.1, read as the reverse complement.
CTGCATCAAAAAAACGATGTGTTCGGCATCCAAAAAAGTTGAACCGGCTTCCGGGCTGATTGCCATGGCTCTTTGTATAGCTTGGGGGATTCCTCCCCAAAGAGCCATACTTCCTGAAAAAATAGCTGCCTGCTTGAGAAATTCTCTTCTGTTGTTTTTCATGTCAATATTCAATTGGGATTTCTTTTGCCACAATCTGGTAAGATATCGGAGTCAGTCTTCCAATACTGAGGGATGATTTTTCTTCCATTTTGGAACATTTATAAATGTAAGAAATTCAACTTACCAACTCCTCACACCGATAATCCAATAACGCTAAGCAGACAACAATTACAACAACTAGAACAATTACAACCAATTAGAATGAGACCCTTCGTTCCTCAGGGTGAAGTATGGTTTATCTCGCCACCTCTATCTTCACCTTGCTCTTTTTCAATTTTTCGTTGCGGATTTTGTCAAGTGTTTTTTTGACTTTGGATCGCTTGATGGCTACGTAGGATGAAAAATCCAAAACAGTAATCAGACCGATATCTTCGGAAATCAGCCCACCTTTTTGCGTCAGCAAGCCAACAATATCGCCTTTGCTGATTTTATCCTTTTTTCCCGCACTGAAATACAGACATTCAAACGAGGAAGGCTGTATCGGTGCCAAATCCTCTGTAACCGTGGTTTCCTCGACAGACTTGTCTATATAATCCGGCAAAACTTCATCATTGGCCAAGATTAGGTAGCCATTTCCTTCGGCATGCATCCGGGCCGTACGGCCATTGCGGTGGGTAAAGGCATCTTTTCGTGGAGGCATCTGGTAATGTACCACATGCATGATTTCGGGGATATCAAGCCCCCTTGAAGCCAAGTCGGTCGCAATCAATAAATTGTAAACGCCGCTCCGGAACTTGATGAGGTTCTTTTCCCGGTCGATTTGCTCCATTCCTCCGTGCAGTACACCATGCTCAAAACCATTTCCCGTCAAAAGCATGCTGATCCTGTCCACAGCATCCCGGTGATTACAAAAAACCAGGCAAGGTTCATTTTGAAATCCTGCGACCAAACGCATCAAAACCTGGACTTTTTCCTTGCTCGACGTATGGACTAGCTTGAGTTCGAGTTTGGAATCATCTTCATCCTGAAGGTAATTGACAGTAGCCGGCTTGGTAAAAGGCAAAAACTCCGGCAGCCTTTCCAAAACCGTTGCAGAGGTCAATATATGGCGTTGGGTATGTGATTTCAGTCCACGGAATATTGTCCGGAGCTGCTCATGGAAACCCATTTGTAGGGATTTGTCAAATTCATCGAGGATGACCATTTTGATTCCTTTTGTATCAAATGACTCCTTTTGCACATGGTCAGAAAGCCTTCCCGGTGTACCGATAATCACAGCAGGTGCTTCGCCAAGGCTGTTTTGCTCCACCTTCATGGCATGTCCGCCATAAACTGTACTAACTTTGAAATTGGTTTTCATGGCTTTGAAAACCTGCTCAATCTGAATAGCCAACTCCCGGGAAGGCACGATGATCAGCGCTTGAACTTCCCTCAAATCTTCCCGTAGTGATTCAACCATAGGAATTAAATACGCCAATGTCTTTCCCGAACCTGTTGGAGCCAAAAGCATGATATTGTCGTTTTTGGAGGCTTGGGTGATGAAATCCTCTTGCATTTCATTGAATGCCTCGATGGAAAGGTTCTTCAAAAATCTGGAATGGGAGGAAGTGGGGTTTTCTGACATAGAGCAAAGGTAGGGAATTAAAGTTTGGGGGAAGATGGGGATTCAGTTATGGATGAAAAATTAGAATCTTTTTCTCCCGGGGAATTTCTTTTTGGAACACTGGTGGGGAGGAAGAAATTTTACCGGGCCGGCGTGGCATCGAGTGGGGGAGGATTAAAATTTCTTGTCCCGATGA
>NZ_CDSBKL010000064.1:0-15368 GCF_977115555.1 Aquiflexum sp. | reverse complement strand
GAAAATACACACGAAATCATTAAGGTATCATGGGAATAACTCCGTCAGATGAATTGAATTTTTTTATGGAGACTTTCCCATTCTCTTTTGCTGTAGACAAGTCTTTAATGGTGATCAAATCAGGAAAAAGTTTATCGAAAGTCACCGGTGATATCAACTCTTCCTTATTTTTATCCCATTTTATAATTCAAAGGCCATACATCGAAACGGTGAGTTTCGATACCATTAGAAGATTGAATAATGATATACTTTTTTTGAAACATATTCATACCGGGCTGATTTTTAGAGGTGATTACCGATTGACTTTAGACCAATCTTCATTGGTATTCCTTGTCAGCCTTTGGGTAATGGATATCGAACAGCTCAAACCCTACAAAATCACCTATTCTGATTTTGCCCCACACGATCCCACATTTGACTTCCTGCACAAAGCCAAACAAGCCGAAATCACCGAAAAGGAACTGAAAGAACTGATTACGAAAATCGACAAGCAATCAATTGAAATAAAAAATTCAAACACCGAGCTGTCTGAAACCAAATCACAGCTTCAAAGTATTCTCGATGAAATGTCCGATGTGGTCTGGTCGGTGAGTTTTCCTGAATTCAAATCCTTATTTATATCACCTTCTGCAAAATATCTGTATGAAGTACCTCTAGATGTTTGGATCAATGATAGTTCCCTGTGGGAAAAATTAATCCACCCTGATGATAAAGAAGTGGTTCCAAGGATCTTTAAAGAATTGGAGGAGAATGGAATCTACCGGGCGGAATACAGGATAATTACCCCTATGGGCAAAGTTAAATATATCCATAATAGGGGAAAACTGATCTACGAAGGTAAAAACCGTCCAGTAAGATTGGATGGTGTCATGATAGACCGAACGAGTCAATACCAGGCGCAAGAAATGATTGACCAAGAGCTGAGGCTTCAGGAAACACTTATCGACATCGCTTCCACCTATATCAACCTTGACACCAAAGATGTTGAAAACACCATCAACCGGTCTCTTGAAAAAATGGGCCTGTTTGTCTCCGCTGATAGGGCCTATATTTTCGATTATGATTTTGTAAAAGGAATCACTACCAACACCTATGAATGGTGCAACACAGGTATCAGTCCCGAAATAGATAATCCCAAGGAAACCCCATTGGAGTATATTCCCCAATGGGTCGAATGCCACCAAAAAAATCAGGCTTTCTATATCCCTGATATCAAAGAACTCGAAGATGATGGGGAAGGTGGATTGAGATCCATTCTTGAACCTCAAGGCATCAAGAGTCTGATATCCATCCCTATGCTTGATGGGAATGAATTGGTAGGTTTTGTTGGATTTGATTCCGTCAAGGATTATCATAATTACAGTGAAAAAGAAAAGCGGTTACTGTTTCTTTTTGGTCAAATGCTGATCAATATCCGAAACCGCCAAAAATGGGAATACCAACTCAGGCTTCAGGAAGAAAAATTCCGGAATATCATTTCAAATATGAATCTTGGATTATTGGAGGTTGATGTGGATGATTCTATCATTTACTCCAACCAAGGTTTTTGTGAAATGTCAGGATATAAACTTGAGGAACTGAAGGGCAAAAAAGCAGCAGATTTATTTTTGAGTGAAGAAGATAGGCCAAAGATCAAAGACAAAAATGACCAAAGAAAAAAATCCATTTCGGACAGTTATGAAATTGAGATTTTGGATAAATATGGAAAACCGCATTGGTGGTTTGTAAGCGGTGCACCCAATTACAATGACAAAGGCCAAATGATCGGCAGTATCGGAATCCACCTCGATATTACAGAACAAAAAAGATTGGAACAAGAATTGGCAAAGGCCAAAACCTTTGCGGAAACCGCTGCCAAAGCCAAAGAATTATTCCTGGCAAATATGAGCCATGAAATCCGGACACCGCTGAATGTTATTATAGGAATGATCCGTCAACTCAGCAAAGAAAAATTGAACAATGACCAACATTTCTATGTCAAACAATCCGAAAGTTCGGCCAAACACCTTCTGACCATTCTAAATAATGTGCTTGATATCGCAAAAATAGAATCAGGCGATATGGAAATTGTCGAGCAACCATTTAGCCCTTCGGCATTGGCTTTCAATGTTCACTCGATCATGCATTCCCAGGCAATGGATAAAAACCTGGAATTTAGAATCAATGTCAGCCCTTACATCAAGCCAGTCCTTTTGGGCGATGAAACCCGCCTGAGGCAGGTTCTGATCAACCTCATAGGTAATTCCATCAAGTTTACCCAAAAAGGGAGTATCCAACTTACCGTAGAATTGGTTCAAGAAAATTCAGAAAACCAAAAACTCAAATTTGAAGTCAAAGACAGCGGAATAGGCATGTCATCAGAATTTATCTCTAAGATATTTGATAAGTTTTCCCAAGAGCAAAATGATTTCAACCGCAAATATGAAGGCACAGGTCTTGGAATGGCCATTTCCCACGACTTGATTCAACTCATGGGAGGAAAGATGGAAGTTCAAAGCATAAAAGACCAGGGAACTACTTGTAGCTTTACCCTTACACTTCCGATAGGAAAACCCGAAAGTTTGGTAAACAAAAGCCAACAGATTTCTGCAGGTTTATTTAAAGGATTAAAAGCTTTATTGGTGGAAGATAATGAGATGAACAGGTTTATCGCCATGCAAAGTCTCGATTATTTGGGATTTGAAACTGTAGAAGCTGAAAATGGAAAGAGAGCTGTGGAGATTGTCGAAAACTATCCATTCGACCTCATTTTGATGGATATCCAAATGCCGGTGATGGATGGGGTGGAAGCTACTATTATCATGAGAGAAAAGCTTCAGGTCACCACGCCGATCATTGCGCTTACTGCCAATGCTTTCAGGCATGATATTGACCTCTACCTGAGCAACGGCATGAATGACTTTATCACCAAACCCTACGATGAACAAGATTTTTTCAGAAAAATTGAACATGTATTGAGTATATCAAAACCCCCTTTGGTGGGAAAAAATGGGAATCAGGAGGATAATTCCCCTGAAGAAATAGAAAGCAAGATTCCCCTATATGACCTGACTATGTTGAGACAGTTCAGCAGGGACAATGAGGAATTTGTGAAAAAAATGATCAAAATTTTTATTACCCTCTCAAGGGAAAATTGCACCATTCTCCAGACTGGAATTGATGCAAGAAATCTCGACATCCTTCAAAAAACTGCCCATAAAATCAAACCAAGCATCGATCAGATGGGTATTGTTTCCCTTAGAGAAACTGTAAGAAAAGTGGAAAAATTTGACTTAACCGAGGGTAATTATCAGGAACTCCAAATGCTTGTCCAAGAGTTGATCACCACACTTCTAAACGTTGCTGAAGCATTGGAAAAAAACGAAGAGCTTTCCTAAAATTGGATTTTTTTTCCAAAATATGGAATAAACAACTTCTTAAAACTTTTTTATCTACCTTAAAATCAAACATTTGACTTCATTTTTTCATAAGGTACGGGATTTGATCCGTCGCAGGGAAATTCCAGTATCATGAAAAAATTCTACCTCTTTTTATTATTTATTTCACTTTCATTCAAAGTCCTTGGTCAGAGTGAACCCTCTACTTATTTTAACCTCTACGTACCACCAAACAATGAAGCTCTTCAGCGGAATGTAGCACTTATAGTGACAGCGGTGAGCGACAGTACTTCATTTTCAATTTTGGACGATGCAATGGATGGAGACAGCGATGATAATGCCAGCGGAATTTTGATGGCCGGGCAATCTTATTTGCTTTATATCAAAGACAATGGCATCAATGACGATGCACTCTATGCTTCCGGAGGAACTTTGGCCCGAGACGGGGATTTTTTCACCATCCAAAGTGACAAGCTTGTATATGCTTCAATGTCCACTGACAGTGATTGGCAGCATGATTTTGTGCCTTCAGTGAATAAAAAAACCGTAGGTCAAAAGTTTTATGTTTATTCACCAAAGACCTCAATATCTCCGAGAGACTTGAATGTATTTGCATATGAGGACAATACCACAGTTTCCATATTTAAAATATCGACCCAACCGACTACACAAACAGGTTATACCAATATCAATCTTGTTGATAAGCAACTGGTCGTCCAGAGAACACTAAATCCAGGTCAGGATATCATCAATTTTTACCAAAATGGAAGAGATCTGATGCAGTCTGGCGGTACTTATCTTATTGAATCAAATAAAGATATCAGCGTCCAATATGGAGCTTTGTTTGGAAATGCCCGGGATGGAGGAGCTTATGTACCTTCTTCCAATGGCAGTGGTTCGGGTGACCTGTTTTACTTTTCTGTACCTTACCAGGCAAATGGAGAACAGGAAATCAGGATTGTTTCTTGGGACAACAGCAATCAAGTCCAACTGAGCCGATACCTCAACGGCAGCTGGATTGCAATGAACAGCTGGTCGCTGAATAGCCTTCAACCTGCAGATTGGGTGGGAAAGCAAAATGGCAACGCTACTTTCCCAACCGTGTTCAGGGTGACTTGTTCTCCCGGCAAGCGTGTATCTGTCATGGAGGCCAACTGGATGGAAACAGGCTCTACCAATACCTCAGATATGGCTACAATGCTTTCTTCTGAGTCTGGTACTTCTTCAGGAAAAAAATTTCTTGCCTACATGCTTCCCCCTAGCCGACAAAACAACGTGGTCAATCCCTTTACAAAACAGTTATTTCAAGGAAGTAATTCACATTTTTTCCTCTTTGCAGGGAACACCAATACCCAAGTGACAATTAAAGATGCCAGAACTAATGGTCAGAAATTGAACAAAACTTATCAGATAGAGGCAGGAAGGTATGCTGATGCGAGTTTTTCTATGGATGAGTGGAAAAGCATCTACAACGGCACAGGAACACCAATAGGACCCGAAAGGCCATATGTCATCATTGAAGCCACAGAACATATTTCAGTACTTTCCACCAATTTCAATGACAATTGGATGAATTACTTTGGATCTTCCCTTCCACAAAGTTTTTCACAATCAGGCTTACTCAGCAGTTCTGTGGCAAATCCCGGACAAGAGGTTACCATGATTTCTACCTTAGAAATGGGAGGAAACCAAAAGGTGGAAAATGCAACAGTAGAGGTAAAAATTGCATCGGGATTGATTCCATTGGAAAGTAACCTGAAGAAAAATGATCAGAATCTAGAAAAAGGTATCATTACCTCCACTTCCGAAGGAAGTACCGTTACCTTTACCCCTTTACCCACAATTTCAGGTAGCGACAATTATTCCATAGAAACCAAATTACTGGTGGCACCAACTTACAATAACGGTTCAGCAATATCCAATGAAACTGTCCTGAGCATCGAAACAGTGGTATCAGGAACAGTGGAAGGGGAATTCCAACAGTCCTACCTGACACAGGGAATCCAAAACAATGCCTCCAACACCAGCAACTTATTCTATTCAGCTTGTCAGATTGCCACCATATCGGCTACTCCAAACAATAGCTGGAATCCCTCATGGGCAGATTATAACAATGATGGGCATGAAGACCTGTTTATTGCCACAAAGGATGTTTCGGCCAACAATGAACTGTACCGAAACAACGGGAACGGCACATTTACTAAAATCACCAATCATCCGCTTGTGAATGAAAAAACCAATACCGTAGCCGCTGTTTGGGCTGATATCAACAATGATAGCAGAAAAGATGTCTTACTGGTCAATGCGACCCAACATAAGAGTAAGCTATTTCTCAACAATGGAAACGGCAACTTTTCAGAATTGAAAAACTCCGGCATAGATCCGGATCCACAGTATTTTCATGGTGCTGCTTTTGCCGATTTTGACAATGACGGATTTGTGGATTTGATCATCACCAACTTTTTCCCCACCAGGTTTCACCAGCTTTACCGGAATAATGGGGACAACACTTTCTCTCCTGTCACCAATACACCTGTCACCTTGGAAAGTGAGCGCTCTATGGCGCCGATCTTGGCTGACTACAATAACGACGGCTTAGTGGATATCTTTATTCCGAATGGCAGTGACCGGCCCAATTCCCTTTTCAAAAACCTAGGCAATTTCCAGTTTGAAAAAGTAAGAGACAAAGCAATAGAAGCCGATGCAAAAAACAGTGTAGGGGCGGCATGGGGCGATTTTAACAATGATGGCTTTGTAGATCTTCTCGTCACCAATGCTTCAGGTCAAAACAATGACCTATACCAAAACAAAGGGGATGGTACATTCGAAAAACTGGAAAGCAGTATTGTCTCGGTGCAAGGTGGTGACAGCCACGGTGCTGCATGGTTTGATATAAACAATGATGGGTTTCTGGATCTATTCATAACCAATGACAAAGGCCCCTCTTTTTTGTACATCAACAATGGAAAAGGAGAATTTAAAAGGAAATTAGAGGAAATCATTTCGGGTAAATTGGGTAACTCCTATGGCATGGCAATAGGGGATTACAACAAAGATGGACAACTAGATATGGCGATATCTACGCATACGAATGGAAATACGAGGTTTTTTTGCCATAACGGGAACCCAAAGAAATGGATAGGATTTCAATTACAAGGCGAATATTCCAACAAACAGGCTCTCGGTGCGAGGGTAGCCATCAAATCAAACGGACAGTGGCAATACCGCCAAAATCTGCCACTCAGTGGATTTGGTAGCCAAAGTACCCATTATATCCATTTTGGAATTGGTGACGGTGAATCCGTGGACAGTGTTCAGGTGATTTGGCCGAGTGGAACAAAGCAAATCGTCTCCAAATTTGGAACAAACCAATACAACATGGTCATGGAAGAAGGAGGAAAAAAAATCTCCGGAGCAGTATTCCATGATCAAAACAAGAACGGAATTCAGGACGAAGACGAAAAGTTGGTAGGCAATATCCGGCTAAATTTCAACAATGGAAAAATCAATTTGGCATCCAATGACAATGGAACTTTTGAGTTTTATACAAACGAGGAAAGCCTAAAAGCCACGCTCAACCAACCTCAATGGACGATTAATCCAAAATTTGCTCAGTTCCTCATTTCAAACGGGCCTGAATCTATGGAAATCAAACTTCCCGTAAATGCCGTCCAAATCGGGCATGACTTAAGCATCCAAGTGGCTTCAACCGCTTGGCGAAGAGGATTTACGAACGAAACTACCATCCAAATAAGCAATCAGGGTACTGAAAAAGCCGAAAATGCATTGGCCTATCTCAAACTACCTGAAGAAGCATACCTCAAATCTGCAAATCAAGAATTCACTTCCCCATCACCCAAAACATACATCTGGGATTTGGGAACTTTGGATCCGGGATCAGTAAGGTCGCTACAATTGACGGATAGTATTGGTTTAAATGCCGAAACAGGAGAATTTTTGCTCCTTGAAGCTTATGTAGAGTCAGATGGAAAAGATATCAACGAAGAAAACAATAAAATCTCAGAAGAGATTGAAGTAGTCGGAGCCATTGATCCTAACGACATTCTAGTCAGCCCCAAAGGAGATGGACCTGAAGGTTATATCCGCAAAAACCAATCGCTCATCTATACCATCAGATTTGAAAACATGGGTACTTATAAAGCCACCTATGTCAAAATAGAAAACGAATTACCTGAATGGCTTGATCTGAATACCTTTGAATTGTCATCTTCCAGCCATCCATTCACCTATTCCCTTTCGGCAGAAGGTAAGCTTGATATATGGTACCGAAACATCGACCTTCCACCGGCCATGTTGGATTCCATAGGTGCCCATGGTTACTTTAAATATACCATAAGGCCAAAAACCAACATTCCTGAAGGCACTCAGTTGCCCAACGATGCTAAAATCTATTTTGACTTTGAAGATCCGATTGTGACCAATACAGTGATCAATACCATCAAATTCAGTGGGGAATCTGATATCAAATCACTGAAAATCTATCCCAATCCCGCAATAGACCATGTCATGTTCAGTATTGAAGAAGATCCTTTCAAATTGATGGAACCTCAGTTGATTTCTTATTGGGTAATTTTTGACCCTACGGGAAAAGCCATGATGAGCGGAAAAATAGACCAAGTCCCAGTCATGGAAGTCAATGTAAATCAGCTCCGCGAAGGCATTTACTTTATTCAGGCCTATACCATATCCGGTAAAGCCTACGGAGGAAAATTACTCAAGCAATAAAATCAAGCCTGCATTTTATGGTAGAAGCCACCTTTTCAGGTGGCTTTTTTTGTTTCCATATTTTGGAAAAAAATCAATTTTTGGAAAAATATCATTTCCAAAAAAATATGTAAAACATTGAATATCAATTAAATAAGATTTAAGGAATAATATTGGCATAAAGTGATTCAACAAACAAAACAAAAAAATGACAACACTCAGTAAAAAAGTATTTGTAGTAGATGATGACCGATTTCATTTGGAAATCATGGAACAACTTCTCAAAAACAATGGGATTGAGGACATTACCCTTTTTGAAACCGGCATGGATTGTCTTTCAGAAATTCATCAAAATCCCTATATCGTATTTTTGGACCATCAGATGGATGTGTACTCAGGTTACGAAACACTCCGAAAGATAAAAAGATATAACCCCAATATTTTTGTGGTAATGGTATCCGGTCAAAGCGACATTCAAACCGCTGTGGATACCCTTAAGCATGGGGCAATTGACTACCTACAGAAAGACTGTCACATGGAAATGAATATTCTTGCTGTGATCCAAAGGATCGAAGTGGTCAAGCAAATGCTAAGAGACCGAAAGCCATCCATTCTGAAATCATTCTTAAGTCTCGTATAAGCATGAAAAGTTTTATAGCTCTTGTATTTTTTGCTGTTCTGGGCTTGTCCTCTTGCAAAACTACCAACCTGTTTGTTGACAAAGAGGCTGGGAATGAGGTTTCGGACCTGGACAGTATTTTTTTGCCCGAGGGCAATTATGAGTACCATATCAGAAAAGATGATAAGATCACTGTCAGTATCTGGGGAGAGGATGACCTGAGTGTGGGTTCCACATACGGGATTTACAATTCCAATGAAGTGTATGGCAAATGGCTGATGGTAGATGCACTAGGGAATATCGAAATCCCAAAAATCGGTTCAGTCAAAGTGGAAAACATGACTACTGGTCAACTCAAACAAGCCTTAGAAATCCGTTTTGGTGAATGGATCAAAAACCCTGTAGTGGACATCAAAATCCTAAACCGCGAAATCACGGTCTTAGGTGAAGTTCGCGATCCTCAGGTAATCAATGTCGACAAAGAACGCAATACCCTTTTGGAAATGATCACCCGATGCAAAGGATTGGAAACATATGCCAATGCCAAAAACATCAAAGTCATGAGGCAGGTAGGAGAGGACGTTTACGTGGCCAATATAGACCTGACTGAAAATGGAGATTACCTCAGGAAAAACATCAATCTATATCCCGGGGATGTGGTGGTCGTTCCTTCCAAGAAAAATAAGGAGTTTGATAGGAGAGTATCCATCATCATCCCTTTTGCCACTGCAATTACCGCCGCAGCGATCCTTTTCGGTGCATTTTAATACATCAGAAACATGAATGATTCCCTGAATTTTATAAAACCCTACCTACGCGGATGGCCTATCATCATCGGTGCAATGATGCTCGCATTTTTGGTGGCTAGCAGGTACCTGCAATATGTTACTCCTATGTATGAAAGCACTGCGAAGCTGCGGTTGGCGGACTTGACAGAAGGTGTGCCCAACAGTAACCTCTTCAAAGACCTGGATGTATTCGCTACAACCCAAAAAATCAACGGTGAAATAGAATTGCTCAAATCACATGCTCTTATTTCAAAGGCATTGGAAAAGGTTCCTTTTGAAGTTCAGGTTTTCAGGTCAGGCAGTATTAGGAAGACAGAATTGTTTCTTGACAGCCCAATTATCATCACTCCATTGGAATGGAATGAAAATCTCAAAGATGTCACCTTTAACCTGAGTATCAATGAAAACAAGGATTTTATCATCCGTGATGGAAAAGAAAATGTTTATCAGGGCCATATTGGTGACACAGTGTTGATCGAAAATTCATTGGCAGTCGTCCGGCTGAATGAGGCATTGCTTCAGGAAAAAAAATACCTCCGGATCGCTGATGACTATTTATTCACAGTCAACAGCCTTGCAAAACAAATCAATCAGATCAACGCAGGGATTGACATTATCGCTGTGGATAAGGATATACCTGTTATCAGAATCAGCTTCAAATCCTCCCATCCCGGCAAGGCTGCCTTGTTTCCAAATGCCCTTGCGGAAGCTTATATCGAAGATTATATCGAAAACAAATATGGTGCGGCAAATGTCACGGTAGAATTCCTGAATGAACGTATTGCCGAAATCAGTGAAAAACTGGTGGAATCTGAGGAAATGATCCTCAATTACCGTGATAATAATAATATTACCAATATCAGGCAGGAAACGGAAACCGATCTCCGGCAGATTTCCCAACTCAAAATCCAACAGACCAATCTAAAGATGAGTCTTGAAGCGATCCGGGATCTTGAAAAATATGTCCAATCAGGAAAAGAAAATTTTTTGGAACTGGCCCCGAATTTTGAGGCTTTTACCGACCTCCTCTCGACAGAAATCATCAAAAACATCAAACAGCTTCAGGCAGAAAAAAAGGATTTGCTCCTACAGTACACCGAAAAAGATGAAAAGGTAATCGTAGTGGATGCCAAAATCCAGGATTTGACCTCATACCTCGCCGAGAGCATCACCAATACCCGCAAAAACCTTCAGACTAAATATGAAAAGTTAAGTCTTGATATCTCAGAATCTGAAAAAGCCTTTATCGAGGTGCCTGAAAAGGAAAGAATGATGACCATCCTAAACAGAGAGTTCGAGATTTTCCAACAGTCATACAATTTCCTCAACCAAAAGAAAATCGAAGCAGAAATAGCCAAAGCGGCAAAGATTGCCTTTCATAGGATCATTACCCCCGCCACGGTGAGCAAAGAGCCTGTTTCGCCCAACCGCATCATCATCAAAGCCGTCTCCGCCATTCTTGGAATGTTGGGCGCAATGTCTTTGATATTTGTGGTCCACATGCTCAAAGGCAGGGTCAACGACCAGGCTTCTGTGGAATCCAACAGCATGATCCCGATAGCCGCAGTTGTTCCCAAACTTAAAAATGAAAATGAAAAGGAAGATTTTTTCTTAAAAACCATCGCCCAATGGGAAGTAAAAGGTCTGCTGAACAACAACCAAATCAGTTGTTTTACTGGATTTGACCATAAGCATGGGGTAAGTTTCATCGCTAAGGAAATGGCCAATGCAGCCAGAAGGCAAAGCAGAAAAGTGCTTTTGATGGAGATCCGAAGCAATGACTTTGAGAAAGGAAATGAGTTTTATCAGGAAGAAGAAATCAGTGCAAATGCCATCTATGGCTACATTTCGGCCTCACGGTTAAAAACTCTGACTACCAAAGAATGGCAAAAATTCCTCCATGGCAAGGCTGTGCAGTATGACCAAACCATCGTGATCAATTCCGACTTTGGCCAACCCTACACCCTTCCAACCATGGCCATCGCTGGATTGAACATAGTTTGTCTTGACACAAGGCTTACCGCTGCCAAGCTGATTAGCGAAGTGGATTTGATCAAAGAAGAATACAAGTTGCCGCAAGTCTTCCTTGCCATCAACAGGGTAGGCTACAATCCAAGCCTTATCAAAGAAAGTATTCAATTCATCCAAAAAGGGATCAAAACCCTAAAAAGAAAAGGATAACATGAAATTTATAAACAATCCCAAGGTCATTGTCCTTTTCGATCAGGCGCTGATTAGCGGCACGAGTTTTCTATCTACCATCATCATTGCAAGGATGTTGGATATGGAAACCTTTGGTCAATACTCAGGCTATTTATTGGGTATCTACCTTGCTGTAAGTGGTATTGGGGCTTTTGTAATCCAGCCTTTGCAGGTTTTGGTAGGTCAAACATCCAACCTGAAGCAATATTTGACTTTTGCCTTTTGGCTTCAGGTTTTGGCCGTCTTGATATTTGTGGCCTTGATTTTTGTATTTGCTTTTGTCTTTCAGGCCAATATCCCATTCTCAGCTTTGGTATTTGCAGCAGGCTTTCTTTTACATGACTTTGGCAGGAGGGTTTTATTGGCTACCAACTGTCCGAAATCAACGCTTTTGATGGATGCAGTTTGTACTTTGGGATTGTCAGCAGCCCTTTTCTTTTTTTATTTGGATAGTCAAAAGGACCTCTCTACCCTTTTCAGCTATATAGCAATACCTTACATTTTATCATCTCTGCTTCTTTTTTGGTTGCTCAAGCCAGTTTACATCGAAAAAGCAGTTCTCCTAACATCTTTTCATTTACATTTCAAAGAAGGCAAATGGTTGTTTCTTACGGCCATCACCCAATGGTGGTCCAGCAATCTGTTCGTTGTGGCCTCAGGGATTTACCTTGGAGCGGCTGCTTTGGGTGCCTTGAGACTTGCCCAATCACTGATGGGTATATTGAATGTACTGCTGCAGTCTTTTGAGAATTACATTCTTCCCCAGACTGCCGCCATCATTTATACCGATATCCATCAAGGCTTGGCCTTCTTGAGCAATGCCAGCCGCAAAGGAGCGATTTTGTTTTTGCCGGTTTTGGCGGTCACCCTTATCTTCTCGCAACAAATTTTTGTGATGGCAGGAGGGGAGGAATATGCTTCTTATTCCTTTCTCCTCCAGGCCATAACCCTTTTGTATGTATTGGTTTTCATTAGCCAACCCATCCGGTTACTGATTCGTGCCTTGAGGCTTAACAGGCATTTCTTTTACGGCTATTTGTTCAGCCTGACATTCGCATTGATTTTTTCCCATGCGCTACTTTCAAATTTTGGGTTGACCGGAGTCCTGATAGGCTTGGCAGCTTCCCAGTTGCTACTGATTACTTATTGGCTATACATTTTATTAAACAGAAATCTTCAATTATGGAAATCATTCACATCGTTTTAGGCAAAGCCAATCCGGACCGCCTAAATGGGGTAAATAAGGTGGTTTTTCACCTTGCCTCAGAACAATCCAAAGCCGGGAAAAAAGTTCAGGTTTGGGGCATTACTCCGAATCCTGTCCATGATTATCCGGAAAGAAATTTCAAAACAGTTCTGTTTCAGGCCGAAAGTTTTCCTTTTGCGGTAAACGCGACATTGAAAAAGGCAATTCTTTTAAATAGAAACGCCGTTTTTCACCTCCATGGCGGATGGATTCCGGTCTTCTTTAGTCTCTCCGGTATTTTGGCTAAGAACCACATCAAATATGTACTCACACCCCATGGCGCCTACAATGAAGTCGCCATGAAAAGGAGTTCTTTTCAAAAGAAACACTATTTCAATTTATTTGAAAAATCCCTGCTCCAAAGGGTACATAAAGTGCATGCCATCGGCGAAAGTGAGATGGGTGGGCTGAATCGAATTTTCCCAAATGCCCATTCATTTTTGTTGCCTTATGGATTTGATTTGAACGTGGACCAAATCAAACCTATAAAAAATAATGACTTTACCGTAGGCTTTGTAGGTCGTTTGGACACATATACCAAAGGTTTGGATTTGCTGATGGAGGCCTTTTACCTATTCCAGAAAAAATATCCCGATTCCAAATTATGGATAATCGGAGAAGGGGAAGGAAAGGCTTTCCTGGAGAATTTCATTGACCAAAAACAACTCAAAAACGTCGTGCTTTGGGGCAAAAAGTTTGGAGCCGAAAAGAATGAATTGATTGGTAAAATGCACGTTTTTGCCCATCCTTCAAGGAATGAAGGCCTGCCCACCGCTGTCTTGGAAGCAGCAGCATTGGGCACACCCACCATCGTCACCCAAGCCACCAATGTGGCCGGCTATGTCACTGATTTTAAGGCTGGCATAGGCATTGAAAATGAAAGTATAAATGCCTTGGAAAAAAGTATGGAGGATATCTATAATGCCTATCAATCCGGGCAAATTGAACCGTACATCCAAGGCTCCAAAGAAATGCTTGATCAGGTGTTTTCATGGCCTGTATTGGTTGAGAAATTTGATGAACTGTATCAATAAATGAAACTGGAATTTATACCCAAAGACCATAGTGCCTTTCTCAGGAAGATCAATTGGCAGTTGTTGCTGATCTTACTCCTGATGACGGCCTGCTTTTTTACCTGGAGTGAAAATGTGGTCATCACCCGCATTATCAAAGTCATCGGGCGGATGGGCATGTTGGCAGCCTCATGGTATGTGTACCGAAGCATCATTCTGTATGGCGCTGCTGACAACCTAAAAACCAATAACGTGCTCTCCATCAGTTTTTATGGACTGTATCTGCTTTTAGGTTTTGCTTCTTTCATGTGGAGTACAAATGTCGGCTACAGTGCTTTGCAGTGGTTTATGACTTCCCAAACACTGGTTTTCTGCTTTTTCTTTGTCAAAAGCCTTTACTTGTTGGACCAATTTTTCCCTGAACACCCCATCAGACTGTATAACCTCTTAGGCAATAGTGCTTTTTTACTGATCCTGGTGTTTGTCATCGGGATGTGGGTCAACCCGGATGTATTTTACCGCCTAACCCATGGTGGAGAGGAGGCCCGTTTGGGCGGATATATGATGAATCCCAATGAATTGGGCATGCTGGCAGGTGTAGGGGTTGCGGGACTGATGTTTGACATCCGAAGAAACCACAACAAGTGGTGGACCATTGTCAAGCTGCTGATCCTGTTTTATGGCTTGTTTGCCACAGGGTCACGTTCATCCCTCATTGGGGCTTTGTTGATCATCGGGTTTCACGTGCTTCAATCCGAAAAGAAAAAGTTCGCCATTGCCGCCATAGTAGTCATGATGATGGTGGCCCCGATTGCCATCTACAAAGTGGTGCTCAAAGACGGAGATCCCGAAAGGATGGAGGAAGTCCTCACCTTGACGGGAAGGCTTCCTTTTTGGCAGGCCCTGATCAATGAAGGTCTGCCAAGAGAACCTTTGCTTGGATTCGGGTTTATGCGGATTGATTACAAGGAGTATTTTCAAAGTGCCCATACCTATCCCGGCAAAATGACCCACAATACCTTTATGCAGGTATTGATGAACCTTGGTTTGGTGGGGATGACTTTGGTGCTTTTTCAGATGGTTTTTACTGCTCGGGGAATCCTGAGGGAAGATGCAGAAAAGAAGTTGATGCTTTTTTGCCTCCTGATACCCATCATCATCAATTCCTTTACTGAATTTGGTGTTTTTGGAGAATCCAATTACGGGATTCTATTCTACCAATTGGTGATTCTCTACATCTCTTTCCAAGCAGGAACTGTCCTTTCCCCAAGACATCGCCTTCATTTGGTGAAAATGGGGAGGATTAGAGTACAGTAAACAAATTTTTATTACCAATTCGATACTAATGGATATTGGATCCGCCGTAACGGATAAGTTACTGTTTGATACTTAGGCCGA
>NZ_CDSBKL010000063.1:0-15523 GCF_977115555.1 Aquiflexum sp. | reverse complement strand
CACTTTGAAAATAATAGGTTCAAAGGGCCTTGCTATTTGTGTCAGAAATCCTTTGTCAAACAGATCCTTTCTAATGGTGTATGGGAAAACTTGTGCGGATACACCAAAGCCCAAATGAGATGGAATAATAACTTCGATTTCCTGGCCTTTTTTTACTCCTTTTAAACTTAGATTTAAAAACTCAGGGTTGGATTCACTGCCCACTGTGACTTGAAATGGGGTGGTTCCTGTGGATTGAGCAAAAGGAGTCTCACTATCAAGTTGAAGAAGCTGGTAGGTAAAGCTGATAATGTCCCCATTGGCAGTTATTTTACTGTCTGCCAACCCTTCTTTGATAGTTTTAATGTATATGCTGTCAGGTGTTTTAATAAATCCATCAAGGTTTTTCATAGAAATGAAATCAAGAATCATTTCTTCTTCCATTTCCTTGATTTCTTTATTGGTATATGTTTCCGCATATTTTACTTTTACCACTAAGTTGGCATTTGGCAGAATCAACTGTTGATAGGTATATTCCTGATATGCAAGATAGGAAGGAACATAAAGGGTGAATGTTTCGCCCGTTTTCGAAAGCCCCGATGCAAAATTAATCGCTCTTGGGATTAGACCTCCCTCAGTATGCCGATAGATTCTGGGGCTTTTGGTTTCATCAGTGTAATCTTCTATCAACTGACCGTCGATTGTCCGTATTTCATAATAGATACCGATATTGTCGTTGTTTATGATTTGATTTCCTATTTCATTTGAAATTTCTTTTTTATAGAAATAACCCAATTGGGTCTCGATGGCATCTATATTATTTCGCGAAAGGAAATCCGCCAATAATCTGTCGTCTCTGTTTATTGCATTTTGTAAATCTGATTCAACTTCTGGAAAACATCCCGACATTCCAAGTAACAATCCAATGAATACCGGCAAAGCAATTTTTCTAATCATTTTATTCTTTTTTAGTTTTTAATTGAAAGTTCATTCTGAGATTTATTCCCCCAATGGAAAATTGTTGGTTGGTAAAAGTTTGGTTGCCTAATGACAATTTATAAAATGGTTCTATTGAAAGAAAAGTGCCATTTTTAAGGTTTTGTTCAAATCCAACTCCGAAATTTAACATTCTACCTGTATCAATTCCGTTAGATTGAGGATCTGGCTCTACCGTTTGTTTAATGGTGTTCAACATCTGTTGACTTCCTGCAAAATTAGCGCTTGAAAGGTTTGCACTACTGTATGTGGTGACGTCCTTTTGGTTGAGATATACCATATTTGAAAGGCCCGAAATCAAATATAAATCGGATTCTTTTTTATCCATCACTTTATATTTGAGATTAATAGGTATTTCAAATTGTCCAAAACTCAATTCTCTAGAAGTGTTGATGATGTTCCCGGTAAATGCAGCTGCTTTCAAATCTGCTGATTCGGAATCATTTGAAACGCCAGCTGTTAATATATTTCCCCCTGAAGTGGGAGAAATATTTTGTCTCGCAAATGCCATTCCCACATCTAGTTTCAGTTTTTTTGAAAATGAAAATTCCGACATTAAGCCTGCACCAAAATTAATGCTTTGCGTAGAGTTTGAAATGGTTTGAGGAGCCACCAAGACCCCAAGTTTCATCGGATCTTTGACATTGTTTTCTTTTAGGATTGTTTCGCTGGAAGCGATTGTTTCCTCTCCTTTCCACTGTTCGATTTGGGCTATGGCTTCTTGTTGGGTTATTTCCTGTTTATCAACTTTGGCAGTCAATCCTGTATTGCTATTTTCAGGTGTTGAAAAGATGGGTTTGCCTACATTGTTGTTTTCATCCAAATTGGAAACTCCATTTTTTACAGTTCCAAAGCTAATGCTTTTATTGACCTGTTCAGGGTTGTAGGTTTGGGGTATTGGTTTTTTGATTTCCTTATTTGACTCTATTTTCTGATTTGAAATTTTTTCTTTTTGAGTTAGCTCAGCCTGAGTTGAATTTTTCTTTTCTGATGGGATTTCTTCAAATGCTTTAACTTCAGGCGATGATGTTTTTTCTGTAGGATTTTGGTCTGAAAAGCCTTTTCCATTTTCTGCAATGGTGTTTTGGATATCGGAAGTTGGATTTAGTGCAGGCTGGTACATGGTGAATAATGCAATTCCAATAAGGATAGCAGCCGCTATTCCTGACAGCCATTTAATCCAAACAACCATAGGCTTAGATTTCTTCCTAAAGTAAATTTTGGAGAATTTATCCCATTCTGAAGCATCAAATTCACCCTCCAAATCTTTAAAGGAGGATTTGATTTTATTTGCTAGTTTTTTATCGAATTGCTCCCGCATTATTGATTTTATTTAGCTCCTGGATTTTTTCTCGAAGTTTTTTCTTTGCTCTGGCCAAATAAGTTCTTGAAGTACTGGCCGGGATACCTAGCTTGTCGCTGATTTCATTGTGGGAATACCCTTCAATTTCGTACATATTGAAAATTATTCTTAGAATTTCAGGAAGATCCCTTAAAACTCCGAGAATATCTTCGGCTGAAAGTTGGTCTATAATATCAGGATCAAGTGTTTCTGCATCTGCTTTTTCGATATCCATTACAGCGGTATGTTTGATGTTTTTCCGGTAGTAATCAATTGAGGTATTGATCAGAATCCGTCTCAACCAACCCTTGAAAGAGTTTTGATGGTCATATTGGTCCAGCTTATCAAAAGCCTTCATAAAGCTGTCATTGATGATTTCGCAAGCTTCCTCTTTGGAATTGGAATACCTCAATGCAATACTCATGGCATACCCATAGAATTGCTTATAAAGCATTTCTATGGCCTTTCTGTCTCCATTTTTTGCTTCTTGGATAAGGTGTTTTTCCAAAGATTATTGCTTTTTGATTAAGCCTTCTTTTTAAAGACGGCCATTTTTGTTGAAATGCGACACCAAGTTTAAAAATTGTTGTACATCAATAAGAATTCTATTTCCCGATAAGGGTTCTTGGATTGACATGTTTTGATTGCCTGATTCACAAAGATAAATCTAATATTGCAAGAAAATCAGTGAAGACTTTTTGGAGAGGCTTCAATTTCTGGGAATCCCAAATCATAACTCAACCACAACTTAACCAAGTCGGTTGAAATTTATCTGGCAAAGATTTCTTTGGTGTGAATTTTTATCATTGCCTTAAACTCTTACTTTTATATTTGGTTAAAAACTTACTTCAAAAGTCTCCGTTTAATGGTTAACCAATATATGATGAGAAGAATCGCCTTTATTTCTATTTTATTTGTTTTCCTTTCAGTCTCTTTTTCTTTTGCGCAAAGAGAGGATGCTGGAAATTATGAATATGACAGAGAAGTCCTTTTTGGGATAAATAAAAATACCAACGGGGGCTTGATAGGAGGGTTTGTTTTGAAAATGGGTTTCCGTTTAGATGAAACCAACTTTCATTTTTTTGGATTGGACCTGGTCAATGTCAAAAACCCAAAAGAAACCAGGTACAATACGGTTTTGGGTAATTCCTACATTTTTGGGAAATCAAACTATCTGTATTCTATCAGGCCTTATTATGGTAGGGAAGTGATTGTTTTTAAAAAAGCACCACAACAAGGTGTGCAGGTTTCTCTTTTGGGTGCTATTGGTCCAACAATCGGTATTATTGCTCCATATTATATTGAATATGCGATCAACAGGCTTGAAACTGTAAGAGAGCAATATGATCCTGAAGTGCATCAAAGCAGGTTCAATATTTTAGGTCCCGGAAGAGTTTTTGAAGGGATAGGTGGGTCCCAGATCGCTTTTGGTGGAAATGCTAAGGCAGCGGTACTTTTTGAATTCGGTGTATTTAGATCAAATGTAACCGGTTTGGAACTTGGATACCAATTGGAAGGTTTTACCAAAGAAATACCGTTGATGCCCACTGTTGAAAACCGTCAGGTATTTCAATCTGTTTATTTCACGTTTTTCTACGGGTTCAGGAAATAGACTCATTTTTGGGTTTAATCATACCTAGGACTTAATTTCGCATTCCAAATCTTTAGAACATGATCGAATTACCTGTAATTTCCGAAGAGGCAACCAAGAGAAAAAAACCTGATTGGTTGAGGGTAAAGTTGCCCATCGGAAAAGAATACGCCAAAGTTAGAAAACTAGTCGACGAACATAAGCTCCACACGATCTGTGAAAGCGGTAATTGTCCAAACATGGGTGAATGCTGGGGAGCGGGTACTGCTACGTTTATGATATTGGGAAATGTCTGTACCAGATCATGCTCCTTTTGTGCAGTGGCTACAGGAAGACCACCTGAATATGATACTGACGAACCAAGAAGGGTGGCCGAAGCCATCAAATTGATGGGGGTGAAGCATGCAGTGATTACATCTGTGAACAGAGATGAACTCAAGGACAAAGGGTCTGAGATTTGGTATCAGACAGTAGTCGAGACAAAAAGACTTTCTCCACAAACCACGATAGAAACACTTATTCCTGATGTCAAGTCAAATTGGGAGGCCTTGTATAGAATGATAAGCGGAGGGCAGGAAGTGGTATCGCATAATATGGAAACTGTAGAAAGTCTTTACAGAAGAGTGAGGCCACAGGCAAAATACATCCGGTCTTTAGAGCAGATCAAATTGACCAAAGAATATGGCAAAAGAACCAAAACAGGCATCATGCTCGGTCTTGGCGAAACAAAAGAAGAAGTCTACAAAGCAATGGAAGACCTTGCCGCACATGGATGTGACATTCTGACGCTAGGCCAATACCTTCAGCCTACCAAAATGCACATTGAAGTTGCCGAGTTCATCCATCCGGATTTATTTGCCCATTATAAAGAAGAAGGGTTGCGCAGAGGTTTGAAGTACGTCGAATCAGGGCCATTGGTCAGGTCTTCTTACCATGCCGAAAGACATGTCAATGTATAAAACCAAAAAAGAGGATGAGGCCAATACCCCATCCTCTTTTGTTTTTAAGGATAATTATTTTTTTATCTCAGGTATGCAGATAACATCCAAACGGTTTTTTCCTTGGCAGTGATATAGTCGCTCATTAATGAAACAGTTCCTTCATCACCTTGTTCTGTTGCAGCTTCCAAAGCTTCTCTCTCAAGCTTCAATAAGGTATTTAAATTGTCCCTGACGATCTCTACCATGTTTTTTGAATCATGGATTTTTTTAGCCTCCTTGATTTCTGAGTTTTCAATGTACTCCTCGTAAGAAGAAAAAGGCCTCGCTCCTAAAGTCAAAATCCTTTCGGCAGTTTCATCAACTCCAAGATTGGCTACATTGTATAATTCCTCAAATTTGGCATGTAACTCAAAGAAATTTGGTCCGGATACGTTCCAATGGAAATTTCTTAGATTCTGATAATATACCTGATAATTGGCTAAAAGGACATTTAATTTCTTCACCAAAAGCTTACTTTCTTTTATTTCTAATCCTATATCGTTTGTGCTCATAATATTTATATTTATGGTTAGTTATATTATATGTGGAACAATAATGAAGCCACAGAGGGTAAACAAGTAATTTTGTCCGATTGATAATATCTATGATGAAATTGTGTTTTCTATATCAACCGCTTTAATCAACATTTAAACAGTCAATGAGGAATACACTTCAGGATATTGGGATTTTAGATTTTTATCAAAACAAAAACCGTATCAAATGGCTCATCTTTATCAGTTCCGTGGTAATAAGTTTTGGTTCTATTTATTATACCAATATTTTGGTGGAAGAGCTGAAGGAAAGGGAAAAACGACAAATAGAATTGCTTGCAAGGGCTTTAGAATACGCATCTAGTGCCTCGATTGACACTGAAAACCTAAGCTTTATCACCTCTGAGATCATTCAACAAAACAACTCAATTCCTGTCATTGTGGTTGATGCCAACGGTAATCCAACTGACCACAAGAACATTAAATTCAAGAAAAACGCCAGTCAAGAAGAAATTGATAAAGTCTTGAGAGCTGAACTTGAAAAAATGAAACAAGAGTATGAACCTATCAGAGGTGAGGAATACTTGGTGTTTTATAGAAACTCTGAGCTTTTGACTTCTTTGAAGTTTTATCCTTATGTACAGTTATCTGTGATTTTGGTCTTCGGCTTGTTGGCTTTTGCAGTTTTTAACCAATCAAAAGTTGCCGAACAAAACCGTGTTTGGGCAGGCTTGACCAAAGAAACCGCTCATCAGTTGGGAACTCCGATTGCTTCTTTGATGGCTTGGATGGATTACCTCAAAAATTCACCGATCTGGGAAGAAAACAAAGAAGTCATCCAAGAGATGGACAAAGACGTGGTCAAATTGAGGATGGTCACGGAGCGGTTTAGTTCGATCGGGAGTACACCTTCAATTCAGCTTGAAAATGTATTTTCGGTAGTGGATGAGGCTATCAATTATTTGCGACCTAGGATTTCGACCAAAGTGGACATACAGGTCAATGGCTATGCCAACAACATTGAGGCGATGATGAATAAGCCGCTTTTTGAATGGGTGATCGAAAACATAGTCAAAAATGCGGTGGATGCCATGAAAGGGCAGGGGAGTATTTCGATTGATATCGTGAAAGAAAGCGAAAAATTTGTTTTTGTTGACATTACTGACAATGGAAAAGGGATGGACAAAGGGATGTTCAAAAAGGTTTTTAATCCAGGTTTCACCACCAGAAAAAGGGGATGGGGACTAGGGTTAACCCTTGCAAAAAGGATTATTGAAGGCTATCATAAAGGGAAAGTGTATGTTAAGTACTCCGAATTGGGTGTTGGTACTACCTTTAGGATTATACTTCATGGAAGCAAAGATGGTATTCAGGGATTCAAACAGGAGGATTTTTTGGGTCAAAAAGTATGAGTTTTGATTTTGGTTTAAAGTCCTTTTCCGGATTTTAAGATTGTATTCAATTTTTTGAAAGCAGCATTCCAAATTATTCAAAACTTCTATTTGAAAATTAATATCCATCAATATCTGATACCAGAAATAGATTAATTTTTTGATCCTTAAAAGTTACCCCTAATTTCAAATTCAACTTTTAAACTTTCTGACCTTCCAACCTTGGAATTAAAAGCCTACCTTTGCAGGCTGAAAAAATACAGAATCAGGACTTTACATGAGCTTGACCAAAGAAATACAAAAAAGAAGGACGTTTGCCATCATTGCCCACCCTGATGCGGGAAAGACCACTTTGACCGAAAAGCTGTTGCTTTTTGGAGGTGCTATCCAGACAGCAGGCGCAGTGAAATCCAATAAAATCGACACAGCTACCAAATCCGATTGGATGGAAATAGAGAAGCAAAGAGGTATCTCTGTAGCCACCTCCGTAATGGGTTTTGAATACCAAGGGGTTAAAATCAACCTGTTGGATACGCCCGGTCACCAGGATTTTGCGGAAGATACTTACAGGACTCTTACCGCTGTCGATTCTGTCATCATGGTCATTGATTGTGTGAAGGGTGTCGAGATCCAGACCGAAAAACTTATGGAAGTCTGCAGGATGAGAAATACGCCTGTAATCTGCTTTATCAACAAACTTGACCGTGAAGGAAGGGATCCTTACGAATTACTGGACGAGGTAGAGGAAAAATTAAACATTCAAGTAAGACCGCTTTCATGGCCTATTGGAATGGGAAAGGGATTCAAAGGAGTCTATAATTTGTTTGACAAAAAGCTGAATCTTTTTACCCCGAGTCAAAGAAAGTTGAGTGACTCCAGAGAGACAATCGAAAATTTGGAAGATGCCAAATTGGATGAGTTGATAGGAGGGAACAATGCAAGGCAACTCCGGGAGGACGTGGAATTGATAGAAGGCGTGTATCCGGATTTTGATCCAAAGGAATACTTGGAAGGCAAAGTGGCTCCTGTGTTTTTCGGATCTGCTGTAAATAATTTTGGTGTCAATGAAATGCTGGATACTTTCATCAGAATAGCACCTTCGCCTAAAAGTAGGTTTACCGAAGAAAGAGAAGTAAAGCCCGAGGAACCCAAATTTTCCGGTTTTGTCTTTAAAATCCACGCCAATATGGATCCAAACCATAGAAACAGGATTGCCTTTTTGAGGATCTGTTCTGGAAAATTTGAAAGAAACAAACCTTACAACCATGTCCGAGGACCCAAGCCCTTACGTTTTTCCAACGTAACCCAATTCATGGCTCAGGATAGAGAAATCGTCGATGAGGCATTTCCGGGAGATATTGTGGGCTTATTTGATACAGGAAATTTAAAAATCGGTGATACGCTTACCGAAGGTGAAAACATGACCTTCAAAGGTATTCCGAGCTTTTCCCCTGAGATATTCAAAGAAGTCATCAACAAAGATGCCATGAAGACCAAGCAACTGGAAAAAGGGCTGAAGCAGTTGATGGAGGAAGGTGTTGCCCAATATTTTACTTACGAAATGGGAAACCGTAAAGTAGTGGGTACTGTGGGGCAGCTGCAGTTTGAGGTGATTCAGTTCAGGTTAAAAAACGAATACAATGCCTCGGTGGAGTTTGCGCCGATGAATTTATATAAAGCCTGTTGGATCAGCAGCAAGGACAAGAAGCAGTTGGATGAATTTATCCGGTCCAAAGGCAGGCATATCGCCCATGACAAAGATGGGAAAGTGGTCTTTATGGCCGAATCCAGGGCTTGGCTTCAAATGGTACAGGACAACTATCCGGAGATAGAATTCCATTTCACTTCCGAGTTCTAAAAATAATCCCACAAAGACGCAAAGACGCAAAGTTTTTGTTTGTGAATATTTATTAAGATTCAATTATATTTTCCTTCGTGGCTTAGTGTCTTTGTGGGAGAAAAACCTTTAGCTCAAGTTTTATGAAGAAGAAACCATTTTCTGTAGTCTATGAAGACAACCACCTCCTGATAGTCAATAAGGCTGCAGGCGTGCTTGTGCAGGGAGACAAGACCAAGGACAAAACCCTGACTGATTACTGCAGGGAATATATAGCCAAGAAATACAACAAACCGGGTGATGTATTTTTACATCCTGTGCACAGGCTTGACCGGCCTGTCAGTGGTTTGGTGGTTTTTGCGAGGACTTCCAAAGGGCTCGAGCGGATGATGGAGCTTTTTCGGAAGCGGGACATCCACAAGGTATATTGGGCTATAGTCAAAAACAGGCCAAAGGAAGAAACCGGAAAACTGACCCACTATTTGGTCAAAGATGAGGTTAAAAACTTTGTCACCGCTTACGAAAAGGAAGTCGAAGGTTCACAGAAAGCCGAACTCAATTACAAAACTTTGGGCAAATTGAATGACCATTGGTTGTTGGAGGTACGCCCTGTTTCCGGAAGACCTCATCAGATCAGGGTGCAGTTGGCTTCCATGAATTGCCCGATAAGGGGAGATTTGAAGTATGGTTTTCACAAACCCAATCCTGATGCAAGTATCAATCTCCATGCATTCCACTTGGTATTTGTCCATCCCATCAAAAAGGAAAAGCTATTCCTAAGGGCGGCATTGCCTGAGGAGGCATTTTGGGAACAATATCTGGAGTTTGAGCCTGTAAGAGGTAAAGACCAGCATTTGGAAAATACATTTAGCGGATGAGTTGTGGGGAAAAAACAAAAATAAAATTCGTCGGATTATGAAGAACTTCCTTTTCCTTATTCCATTATTCTTATTGTTGGCAGCTTGTTCACCCAAGCAGGAACCAAAGACAGTTTACATTGTCCGCCATGCGGAGAAAATCCTGGAAGGCGATGACCCCAGTCTCAGCGTGGCCGGAACAGCCCGGTCCAAAAAACTGGCGCAGATACTTGAACAAAAAGAAATCCAACACATCTTCAGCACCAATACCATCCGCACTAAAACTACCGCACAGCCTTTGGCGGATGCTATAGGACTGACTATCGAAATCTATGATGCCAAAAACCATGACGATCTAGTCAGGGAACTGCGGGAAAGAACAGGTAACATCCTTGTGGTCGGCCACAGCAATACAGTCAATCATTTAGCCAATTATTTTGTAGGCTCAGGTGAAGAATACCCCGAGCTTCAGGACATCGAGTACAATTTTATCTTCGAAGTGGAATTGAAGGAAGACGGAAGTTCCGAAGTAGTCAGAAAGGTATTTAAGGATTTTTAGGCCTATTTTGACATAGAATTATTTTTTCCAAATCTTTTTTGATTGACTTAAATCACCTTTTTAAACTTTTTTCAATATTTTTCTTTCCCTCTTTTTTCCATTAACTTGGAAAGAAAAATTTTTCGTTATGCACAGGTCAGCTAACCTCAGTAAAATCAAAGACAATCAGGAAAAAATCTGGGATATTGCCATCATCGGTGGAGGTTCTTCCGGTTTTGGAGTCGCCTTGGATGCACTTTCAAGGGGACTTTCGGTGGTTTTGTTAGAAAAATCCGATTTTGCCAAAGGCACTTCCAGCCGTAGCACAAAACTCCTTCACGGAGGGGTACGCTATCTTGCACAAGGAGATGTTTTACTGGTGTTGGAGGCCTTGAAGGAGCGGGGTAGGTTATTGGAAAATGCACCCCATCTCACCTATAACCAACCTTTTATCATTCCCATTTACACTTGGTTTGACAGGTTACAGTATTCTGTCGGTCTCAAATTATACGACCTGATGGCAGGAAAGTGGAGGCTCGGCAAATCCAAGTTTATCAGTAAAACTGAAACTGTCCGAAGGATGCCTCAGATCAAACAGGAAGGACTGAAAGGCGGGGTGGTCTATCATGACGGTCAGTTTGATGATGCGAGGATGATCATCGCTTTGGCGCAGACCTGTGACGAACTCGGTGGTTGTGTGTTGAATTATTCCAAAGTAGAATCCCTGACCAAAGATACCAACGGGAAAGTCGATGGCCTGAATTTTATAGACCAATTGGATGGAAGCCATTTACAGATCAAGGCAAGAATGGTGGTTAATGCTACGGGAGTTTTTGCTGACAAGATCTTGAAGATGGACAATCCGGATGCAAGAAAAAGCATTCAACCCAGCCAAGGTATTCACCTTGTTTTTGACCAGTCTTTTTTGGGGGGTAAAGACGCTTTGATGATTCCCAAAACTTCGGACGGCAGGGTATTGTTTGCCGTTCCATGGCATGGTAAGCTTGTAGTCGGTACCACAGATACATTAAAGGATAAACCCCAATTGGAACCGGAAGCTTTGGAAAAGGAAATCGATTTTGTTTTGGAAACTGCCCAAGCCTATCTTACCAAAAAGCCTACTAAAGCTGATATACTTTCTGTTTTTGCAGGACTGAGGCCATTGGCTGCGCCAAAGGAAGATGGCGCCAAGACCAAGGAGATTTCCCGTACACATAAAGTCATTCTTTCAGATTCTAAATTGGTCACCCTGACCGGAGGTAAGTGGACGACTTTCCGTAAAATGGGAGAGGATACCGTAGAATATTTCCCTAGAGTGTCGGGCAAAAATATGTCTGAAAGCAAATCTGCCACACAAAAACTTCACGGATTCACGATCAAGCCGGATGAAGGGCATATGGCCATCTATGGTTCAGACGCTTTTCAGATCAGGTTTATGCTCAAAGACCATCCCGAGTGGAGAGAAAAACTTCACCCAAAACACCCTTACACCATAGCCGAAGTGATTTGGATCATTAGGAATGAAATGGCTGTCAAATTGGAAGATGTACTTTCGAGAAGATTCAGAATCCTCTTGCTTGATGCAAGGTCTGCGATCGAGATGGCTCCGAAGGTAGCCGAAATCATGGCGGAGGAGCTTGGAATGGATCAAAATTGGATGGAGGATGAATTGAAGGAATTTAAAAAGACTGCCAATAAATACATCATAAAACCCTAAGCAATGACCCAAAATACCCAGTACATCATGTCTTTGGATCAGGGAACGACTAGTTCACGGTCCATTATTTTTAACAAACAGGGCGAAATAGTATGTGTTGCCCAAAGAGCTTTCAAACAGCATTTTCCAAAATCCGGATGGGTAGAACATGACCCCATGGAGATTTGGTCCACCCAATCATCGGTTTTGGCAGAGTCTTTAGCCAAAGGTGGTATCAAAGCCAAAAATATTGCTGCCATCGGAATCACTAACCAAAGGGAAACCACCATTATCTGGGATAGGGAAACAGGAAAACCCATCTACAATGCCATTGTTTGGCAGGACCGCAGGACTTCGGCCTATGTTGACCAACTCAAAGCAGATGGTAAAGAAGAAATGGTCGCCTCCAAAACAGGCTTGGTGTTGGATGCCTATTTTTCAGCCACCAAGATCAAATGGCTGCTTGACAATGTCGAAGGGGCCAGAGAAAAGGCTGAAAACGGAGAATTGGCTTTTGGTACTGTGGACACTTGGTTAGTTTGGAATCTGACCCACAAGAAGGTTCATGTCACTGACGTTTCCAATGCGAGCAGGACCATGCTGTTTAATATCTTTGAAAAGAAATGGGATCAGGAATTGTTAACACTTTTTGATATTCCATTATCCCTATTGCCCGAAGTCAAATCAAGTTCTGAGGTATATGGACATACTTCCGAATACCTTTTCCCGGTTCCCATTCCCATTGCCGGGATTGCCGGAGACCAACAAGCCGCTCTTTTTGGTCAACTGTGTACCAAGCCAGGTATGGCTAAGACCACCTATGGTACCGGTTGCTTTTTGATGATGAATACAGGGGAAGAGGCTGTCAAATCCAATAATAAATTGCTGACCACCATCGCTTGGGAAGTCAACGGAAAAGTCAATTATGCCTTGGAAGGTTCAGTATTTATCGGAGGAGCAGCGATCCAATGGCTAAGGGATGGGATCGAATTATTTGGCCATGCCAAGGAAAGTGAAAAATTAGCAACAAGTCTTGATGATAATGATGGAGTGTATTTTGTGCCTGCGATGGCGGGACTAGGTGCACCGCATTGGGACCAAAATGCAAGGGGTGCTTTTTTTGGAATTACCAGAGGAACCACCATCGCACACATGACAAGGGCAGCTTTGGAAGCCATTGCCTATCAGGTCAGGGATGTATTGGATGCCATGCAAAAAGACAGCGGAGAACCCATCAAAGAACTCCGTGTGGACGGTGGGGCGACAGCAAACAATTTTCTGATGCAATTCCAGTCGGATATCCTTCAGACTAAAATCAAAAGACCAAAAATCATAGAAACAACTGCAATTGGTGCTGCTTTTTTGGCAGGCCTTGCTGTGGGTTTTTGGAAATCCGAAGAAGAATTACAGGCCCTATGGGAATCTGACAAGGATTTTGAACCAAAGATGGAAGCGGAGAAAGTAGATTATTTTCTTCACTTTTGGCATAAGGCAGTTGAACGATCTAAAAACTGGGTAGAATAATGGATACTTTGATAGCAGAATTTGTAGGTACTTCACTCCTGATCACCATGGGCTCGGGGGTTGTTGCCAATGTGGTTTTAAATAAAACCAAAGGGAATAATGCAGGTTGGATGGTGATTACCACGGCTTGGGCATTGGGCGTATTTATAGGTGTTGTTGTAGCGGGTCCGCATAGCGGGGCACATTTAAATCCTGCCGTAAGTATTGGATTGGCCATTGCAGGTCTTTTCGATTGGGCGATGGTTCCCGGTTATATTTTCGCCCAGGTTTTGGGAGCGATGTTTGGTTCCGGGATTGCTTGGCTGGTATATAAAGACCACTTTGACGCCACTGATGATCCGGGATTGAAGTTTGCTCCTTTTGGAACTTCTCCTGCCATCCGGAACTTACCTTCCAACCTATTTTCTGAAATCATCGGAACATCTGTTTTGATCATAGTGATCTTACATTCCACTAATCCTGTGATACAATATTCCGACGGTGAGCAAATACCGATTGGTCTCGGGGCTCTTGGCGCATTGCCGGTGGCTTTTTTGGTTTGGGTAATCGGATTGGCTTTGGGTGGTACGACGGGCTATGCCATCAATCCTGCAAGGGATTTTGGACCGAGGTTGATGCATCAGATTTTACCTATCAAAGGAAAAGGAACAAGTGATTGGGCTTATTCTTGGGTTCCGGTATTGGGACCGATTCTGGGTGCTGCAATGGCTGCAGGGATTTTCCTTTTGCTGAGTGAAGGGAATCTGGTTTGAAAAAATCGAGTTTAAAAGTATTTACCCTCCGAGGATTTATGCCTTGGAGGGTTTTATTTTTATTCATTTGAGTACCTCTCTCGCAATCACAATCTTTTGAATTTCAGATGTACCTTCTCCGATCGTGCAGAGCTTGGCGTCTCTGTAGTATTTCTCTACGGGATAATCTTTGGTAAATCCATATCCTCCGAAAATCTGAACTGCTTCATTGGAAACAGATACCGCTACTTCAGATGCATAATACTTGGCCTGTGCACCTTCCAAAGTCACTTTTTTGCCTTTGTTTTTCAGGGCTGCTGCTTTGAAAGTCAATAGCTTTGCCGCTTCTATTTGGGTAGCCATGTCTGCCAATTTGAAAGAAATACCCTGAAAACTGTTAATAGGCTTGTTAAATTGATGCCGTTCTTTGGAATATTGGATGGATGCTTCCAACGCACCTTCTGCAATTCCCAAGGAAAGTGCCGCAATGGATATCCTTCCCCCATCAAGAACTTTCATAGACTGGATAAAGCCATCCCCAACCTCACCTAAAATCTGACTTTCGTGGACTCTACAATCCTCAAAAATCATTTCGGCTGTTTCTGATGCACGCATGCCGAGTTTGTCTTCTTTTCTTCCGCCTTTGAAACCTGGAGTTCCCTTTTCTACCACAAAGGCTGTCATCCCGTGGGAATCACCTATTTCCCCGGTTCTCGCAATGACTACAGCCACATCACCTGAAATTCCATGCGTAATAAAGTTTTTGGCTCCGTTGAGGATATAATGTTCCCCATCTTTGACAGCAACAGTTCTCATATTGCCTGCATCAGAACCGGTATTCGGTTCGGTCAAACCCCAAGCTCCGAGCAGTTCGCAGGTGGCTAATTTTGGAATGAATTTTTGCTTTTGGGCTTCATTGCCAAACATCAGGATATGGTTGGTGCAAAGTGAATTGTGCGCCGCCATGGATAACCCGATAGCTGGATCCAATTTTGACAATTCCGCAATTGCCGTCACATATTCGAAGTATCCAAAACCTGAACCACCGTATTCTGTTGGGACAAGGACACCCATTAAGCCAAGGTGGCCAAGTTTTTTAAACAAATCGATAGGAAAAATCTGCTTGTCATCCCATTCTTTTCTGAATGGGGTAATCTCCTTTGCTCCAAAGTCTTGGATCATCTTGGCGATCATCGCCTGA
Organism: Aquiflexum sp.; assembly: GCF_977115555.1. Taxonomy (NCBI): domain Bacteria; kingdom Pseudomonadati; phylum Bacteroidota; class Cytophagia; order Cytophagales; family Cyclobacteriaceae; genus Aquiflexum; species Aquiflexum sp. The sequence goes on along the minus strand of NZ_CDSBKL010000063.1, from coordinate 369 downwards.
TTTTCATTGAGCTCAAAATTCATCATAAAATTGTTTTAATATTTGGGTTTATACGCACTAAGATACAAACTTCATGTTCATCGGGAAGGTTTGGATTTAATGCTGAATGAAACCATTTGAAATGTAATCCTTACCCTTTTGCAAATTCTAAATTGATGATAATCAAGATACCGAATAAAATGTATGAATTTAGGAATTTGTCAGAATAAAATATTGGCCAAACTATATTTGAGAATTCTACAACTGGTTGATAATTAGGATAAAAACACGTCCACAAACTCAAACCGCTGTCCGTCAAACAATCCCTTATCACTAAGCTTCAGGTCAGGAATTACCAAAAGTGCCATAAAACTAAGTGTCATAAATGGT